>SLKA01000129.1 GCA_007134845.1 Balneolales bacterium | reverse complement strand
CGCTTGTACTGGTCGCTGATCAGGTTTCTGACGCCATGATAAAGATCATTTGGCAACAGCACATGATCACCGGGCGAGAGGATGTGGAATACGGCCTGAACCGCTGCCATACCGGATGCGAAGACTATGGCCTCTGCACCGCCTTCCAGCGATGCAAGTGATCTCTCCAGCTGATGACGGTTGGGGTTGTCGAGCCTGGTGTAGCTCCATGTTCCATCGGACAACCCCTGTTCCGGGTGCCGGAAAACGGTGGCCGGACTCCAGGAGGGAACCAGCGGGTCACCGGGTGTTTCGGGATGCCATCCGCCATGGAGCACACGTGTTTCAGGGTGTGCTTTGCTGTGCGCTTTGTTGTGCAACTTGCTGTTTGCTTTGTCGTTGCTTTGCGAATCTTTCCTGCTCATATTGGGTCATTCATGAAATGTTTTTTAGTAACAGACGGATGATCGGTATCATTCACCTGAACAAGTTCGCTCCGGCACCATTGCAATGCCGGTTAAAATAGCGAAATCCGTTTGCTTTTTTTCATGGTTGCTCGTTTTTTTGATTCAACCTATTTACATAATCCCGCCAACCTATGCTAAATTACATCTGGGCTGGACTGATTATCATCAGTCTGATCTTTGCAGTGACTCAGGATGTTATGGATCTCATTCAGGATCCGTACCAGAATGGCAAAGAGCATAAGATCGAAATTTTTTTTCCCGATAACGGGGATCCCGACAAGCGTCAGAATGTGCGCTTCCGGATACAGGGACACGAGGGAACATTCAATGCGGCATGGCGTCCGTATGCCGACAATCCCGAAATGATCATCAGTGTCGACAGCGAGATGCCCGAACTTTGGCTTAATATCGCTCAGGACAAAGACTCTTCGAATGAGGATGAACTGCTTGCTGAAGTGGTCTCCTTTGACGAGGCCGGCCGCACCGCTCACATCGTTCTGCCGGAAGTCTACTACGTGAAGCTGAATGCCATTGCAACGGCCGCTTTTAACATGGCCGAATTCGCCGTGACACTGGCGATCGGGCTTATCGGTATCATGGCCCTGTGGCTTGGGCTTATGAAAATCGCCGAAGAGAGCGGACTCATGTACTTTCTGGTCAAGGGTGTGCAGCCGTTCATGCGGTTCCTTTTCCCAAATGTGCCGAAAGGACATCCCGCTCACGGCGTCATCAGCCTCAATATGGCTGCCAACATGCTCGGACTCGGCAATGCTGCCACACCGCTGGGTATCAAAGCGATGGAGGAGCTCCAAAAGCTTAATCCAAGCAAAGACAAGGCAACGAATGCGCAGTGCATGCTGCTGACCGTCAATACCGCCAGCATCCAGTTGCTGCCACCCGCGACCCTGGTCGCCCTCATCGGGACCGGTGTCAACGAGCTGATGATCAGCATCCTGATCGTCACCTTCATTTCACTTGTCGTCGGAATTACCGCTGCCAAAATCTATGAGCGCTTCTATCCCGAAGACCAGCATCTCGAGAATATTCCCGAAGACCAAAAAATTGAGGCCTGATCCATGAGAACCATAGCTGCATTCATATTACCACTCATCATCGTCCTCATTCCGCTCTACGGTATTCTCAAAAAAGTTGCGGTTTATGAAGTCTTTGTTGATGGCGCAAAAGAGGGTTTCACTATTGCCGTCCGCATCATCCCCTATCTGGTGGCCATTCTGTTTGCGATCGGTATGTTCCGGGAAAGCGGAGCCATGGAGTTCTTCATGATGGCGCTTTCGCCAATACTCGGTTTTGTCGGGTTTCCCGTTGAACTGGTACCGATGGCCATCTTCCGGCCGCTGACCGGGAGCGGTTCGGTTGGAGTTCTGGCCGAAATGATCGCCACTTACGGTGAGGATTCGCTGGTCGTTAAAATGGCCGGCACCATGTTCGGATCCACCGAAACCACCTTCTACGTGATTGCCGTGTATTTCGGTGCCATTGGCGTGAGGCGCGTCAAATATGCCGTTCAGACAGGACTTATCGCCGACCTTGCGGGTATCATTACATCCGTCATCGTTGTGAATATTCTGTTCGGTTGATGTCAGTAGCTGAGGCCGTGTCCGACAGGATAGTTCCTGCCCAGCGTAACCGGCAGCTTTCCGGATGGTTTCTCACCAAAAAGGACCTCCACAACCGCATCCCAGACAACGGGTGTGGGAGTGGCATAGGGCCAACGGTCCAGGGAATAGGATGCGATGTAGGCCGGCACATCCGGTATGACGTCAATGTCGTAGGGAAGACCGAGTGATATGACCGCCATTGGCTTGCCCATGATGGACAGCGCTTCCGCCAGCCTCAACTGCCCTTCCGGAAGCCGGCTGTAGGAGTAGGTGAACAGGAGGATGCGATCGGCTTCCTCCGCTTTTTGGATCGCATCAACGATGGCCTCCGGGGTTGGATCATTGTCTGTCGGACCACGCCCGTAATCCCATGTGATCACCTCACCGCCACCTGCTTCGCGGACCCGGTCAGAAATTTCTTTCGTGTACGCCACGCCGGCAACCAGGGTGGTCAGCTCATCATCCCGTTCAAACGGAAGAATACCCTGATTCCGCACCAATGTAATCGATTTGAGGGCTATTTCCGCTGCTTTTTCACGATGCTCCGTCCGAGTTGTCGTCTCACTGGCAAGTGCAGGGTCCGGCGATGAGAACCCGTGATGAAGGCCATATTTGTGCTTCATCATCAAAATGCGCCGGACAGAAGCATCAAGCCGCTCTCCGGTGATCTCACCCTCCATCAACGCGTCATAAAGTGCGTCAAATGTTTCTGTCTGTTGTCTCGGGGTTCCGGTCGCCATGATAATATCTGCCCCGGCCTGAACAGCCATCACCGCCGCTTCACCTGCTCCCCAGTTATCATCAATGGCATCCATACTCATAGCATCCGTGACGATAATGCCATCAAAACCCATCTCATCCCGAAGAAGTCCGGTAAGCACCCGGCGTGACAGCGTAGCCGGCACCGTGGGATCAACCGCTTCAATAATTACGTGGGCTGTCATCACCGCGTCAGCTCCTGCGTCAAATGAGGCTTGAAAAGGGGGGAGATGGACTTCACGCAGCGTCGCCAGATCATAGGTAACGGTCGAGAGATCGTAATGAGAATCGAAATCCGTATCACCGTGCCCCGGGAAGTGCTTGGGCGTTGCAATTACGCCGTGCTCCTGGCTCCCCCGGATCATCGCACGGCTCATTTCGGATACCACAGAAAAACGCTCTCCGAACGATCGGACACCTATCACCGGATTCGCGGGATTTACATTGACATCCGCCACAGGCGAATAACTCCAGTTAAAACCGGTTGCCAGCGCTTCAATTGCGGTGATACGTCCCTGCTCATATGCGGACTCCGGATCACCGGTTGCTGCAATACCCATCTGGCGCG
>SLKA01000128.1 GCA_007134845.1 Balneolales bacterium | reverse complement strand
CTCCGAATGCCTCGGCGTAGTTGCAGTGTGGACAGGTGCCTTTTACGTACCGGTCGGGCAGAAACATTCCGGCCTTCTCGTCATAGAGCTGGGTTTCACTTTTTTTCCTGAATACGCCCTTCTCGTTGAGCACCCGAAAGAAATCCTGTGATGTTTCATGGTGTACAGGGGAGCTCGTCCTGCCGAAGTAATCAAATGAGATACCGAATTCCTCAAAAGTCTTTTTGTTCATTTCATGGAACCGGTCGACGATATCCTGAGGGCCGACACCCTCTTTATCGGCAGCAATAGTTATGGGAACACCATGTTCGTCTGATCCGCATATGAATACGACGTCTTCGTTGCGCATGCGCTTGTATCTTACGTAGAAATCGGCAGGCAGGTAAGCACCTGCAAGATGTCCCAGGTGAATCGGGCCATTGGCGTAAGGTAGTGCGGAAGTAACAAGGGTTCGTTTACCCATAAGCGAAATACGTAAAAAGGATTGTTAGAGATCTAAAGCAAGCCGAAAATTCTAAATTATGTAAGATAAGCTAATAACGGCCAAGATAAAACTGTTGCATGGATTAAACCTGTCTGTGTTGATAGACATTATTAATACCATTCCGAAGAATCCGAATCATTGTGAGGTGTGAAGGTGTAATCATATTTTAACAACAGGTGCAATTCCATCTGGTATCTTTGCCTTCAACTTGTGATATTAACTCTCTCGAAATTGAAAATGAATCATATCACTATGGACGAAAGATGAATCCTCGCTGGTACGCACTGTATACCCGGCCAAAATTTGAAAAAAAGGTTGCAGAACGCCTTGATGAAGCGGGTTATAAAGTTTGGCTGCCGATGCAGACCGTGGTCAGACAGTGGAGTGACCGCAAAAAGAAGCTGAAGGTGCCTCTTTTTAACAGCTACGTTTTTATTCGTGCAGACAGCAGTGAACTCTATAACGCTGTACAGTTCGACGGTGTTGCAAAGACCGTTCATTTTAACGGGCAGCCTGCTGCCATCAGAGATGAGCAGATCGACATGATCCGAAAGGTACTGATTGGGCCTGATGCCTTTGATGTGAGGGAAAGAAGCTACAACAGGGGGGATATGGTCAGTGTGGTGGAAGGCCCGCTTAAGGGGAGTACCGGACGGTGGATCAACTGGCGGGGGAAGAAAAGGGTTTGTCTGGAACTTGAACAGTTGCATCAGGTAATACTCGTCGAAGTTCCGGCAGCTTTCATTGAAAAAATGGCATTGCCGAAGGAATGAGCTTATTAAGAGGAAAAAACCGAGACATCGTGCTTTTCCTGGTGAAGGTAAGCGTCATTTACGTTCTCTGGTATATTGCATACCACGTCTGGCTGTTACCAGACGGACGGTTGGATCTGTTCGTATCCCGTAACATTGTATCCGTAACAGCTTCGCTTTTACAGTTCTGTGGTTATGAAGTTTTTGCTTTTGACAGGGTGGTTGGCATCGGCCTGGCAAACGGACTTGAAATTATTGATGGATGCAACGGCATAGAGACGATAGGTTTGTTTGTTGGATTTGTGGTTGCCTATCCCGGAAGCCGGGTGCGACGCTGGTTATTCATTCCCACCGGAATCCTTGTGATCTATCTTGTAAATGTGTTACGAATCTTTTTTCTCGCAATTTTGCAATACCACTGGTACCCCAGTTTTCAGGTCGTTCATGATTATACATTTACTTTGATTTTCTATCTGGTGGTTTTTGTCATGTGGATTATATGGGCTCTCTTTGGTGAACCAAAACCCGAAAAAAAGTCGAAAACTGCCTGATTGCAACCGAAAAGATCCGGTCCCAGCCGAAAAGATCCGATCCCAGCCGAAAAGATCCGATCCCAGCCAAGAATATCAGCCAAGAATACCCGCTAACGATATCCGAAACCCGTAAATGCCATGACGCTGCTTGCCGCTGTCAGAACACGTTACCACTGGCGCTACCCGGTATCAGCCGCAGCACTGCTGATCTGCTATTTTGTGCTTCTACGGCCATTGCGTGTGTTGTTTACAAAACACATCAGCATCCCGTTTTTTGAGTTTTTGCTTCGCGGCAATGCTATTCATGTCGATGTGGATGCAGTCGGGACAGGGACGCTGTTCAAGGCCTTGGACTCCGGCCTGGTCGTAGTTATCGGTGCACCCGGTGGCATGGTATTTCTTGTCTTTGCAATATTATTGTTGCTTTTTGCTGTACCGATGCGTTATCTGACATTGTTGATTGTCATTCACCTGGCTGCATATGCAGCGGCTTTGGTGTTTGCAATAACAGCCGGCTTTTCCACCTTGATGCTGCTTCACGGAGTCCCGTTGATCCAGTATTATGTTGTCCTCGCGGCATCATTTTCGATCCTGTTTTTTTCACTTCGGGATTATCAGTACTGGAATCGTAACTGAAGGCCTGCTTCGGAGCGGGAGGAACCATAAGTCATATCATGTCCTGAACCCACCACCGGCCTGTCCGAATAGTGAACATAACCGACTTTTGCTTCAATCAGCACCCGGTGAAACGGTTGATAGCGAAAGACAGCATAAGTCCGCCTTCCGGTACCGTGAGCCATTTTGGAACTCATCACATTGATAAGATCGTATTCATACAGATAAAGTCGTGATGAAAAATCATCGGTGTCAAAGAAAGCCCACCCAAGATCAATACGCAGTGAGTGTATTGGCTGAATTCGCAAAGCCTTGCTGATGGCAAATCCGGCTTTTTCAGGTGAGCCTGTACCGGATGACCGAATGGAATCATATTGTGAACGGATAAAAAACACCTTGTTGAGCTGCCAGTTGATCTGAAATCGTCCCGTCAGGCGACCCGATGTGCCTGTTATGCGCCTGGTCCGAAGAAAGTCATCTGCAGTCTCAAGTTCAATATCCCTATCTTTATAACGCACCCGGATCTGATAATGAAATCCGGGGCGTTGGCGATATTGCAGGCTGAGCATGGTTTCCCAGCCTGATGAAGGTCTGGTGTGTCCTCTGCGGGGTTGAGGAAAATGGAAACGATCGAGGAAGCCCTGTATGACAAAGCGGGGTGCAGGTCTCAGGCGAAGACCGAAGTACCATCCTTTCTGATTGGCCGGTACCCCGACGCCTTCTCCAAAACCACCGGCGTATTCCGCCCAGTAACCGGGTTGATAGGAACGTACTGATAAAACCCAGTCTGCTCCATCCATGAATGAGCCCATCGCCCCGGCGATCCAGGCGTTTCTTCGTCCGTGGGATACCTTTTTGTATTCTGACCATTTCGCTGATGTACTGATTCTCCATGCGTATTCACCGAAAAACCTTGCCGGCCCCGCATCGATTCTGAAGTCTGTACCTGCCGAACGGTGGTCAGAGCCCTGGTAACGGGATGATCCCGGGTTGGGAACGACGGGACGAT
>SLKA01000063.1 GCA_007134845.1 Balneolales bacterium | reverse complement strand
TCGATATGCCAGGTGAAACGCATGCTGCGGAAAGCGGACCAATCTTCGAAGTCCTCATCCAGAACGATCTCGTCGAAAGTAAAGCTGTCGACCATGACATCGTCAAGGTAGAAATTACCGGTGACGCTTCCGGACTGGCCGAAGCGGACATAAAATTCACCTTCGCGGTTGATTACAACTTCGTGGAAGGACCAGTTGACATTGATGTCACCGGTGCCGCCGTCGCGGGCTTCCAGGACCTCGACTTCTTCCCAGGCCTCGCCATCGGCGGACACTTCAATCACCATATCAAGTACGGTGGCATCGCTGATGGTGGATGCCCAGAAGCTGATGGTGCCCGGGTTTTCCAGCAGCGGTGTCTGCACCCAGGCCTCGACGTCGGTGCGTGTACCGATGTAGCGACCCTGCCCATTGACGCCGTCGCCGACGTGTGCGAACTGGTCATCAGCAAACTGACCGTTCATGTGTGCCCAGGCAACCGTGGATTTCGGGAATTCCCAGCTGATGACAATATCGTCTGTCACTTCGCCGAGATCGACAGATACACCATCCTGCGGGGCCACAAGAGCGAACGGACGGATTTCGGGCTCGGGGATGAGCTGGATATCGCCTTCGAAGGCTCCCATGTAGGGGTTGGCTTCGTCGCGGGCATTGCCGTCGATGTCAGTAGTCACAGCGGCAAGCGGTGTTCCGGCCAGGCGAACATCACCAACGGACTCACCGGTCAGACGGAGATCCGAGCCGGACTCAAAGTCAACGCTCACGGAAACGGAGCGCAGATCCCGAGACGTTGCAGCACGCCATTCTGACAACGTTGCGTACTCATCATCACCCGCTTTTCCGACGAGTCCGGCACCCGGAAAGTAGATGTTGTTCCAGTTGGTATTCAGCGATCCGCTGGCCCAATCGTAGGCAATGCTGTTGTCGGCATCGCGGTCGCTGACCATGATGTTGTTGACCATATTCAGCGACAGGCCTGCTGAGGCATCCCCTGCCCTGCCAATCACGGCATGGACACCACTCTGTCCGGTATCGCCGATCCGGAACGTGTTGTGGTAGAAATTCAGCGGACCCGTGGTCATCGTACCGCCATGTCGTATCGCGTAGAAGCTGTGACCGGTTCCTGCCCCGTCATAGTTCACTGCAACGGTGTTGTTGTGGAAGTTGGCTTCCACCAGCGTGTTAGTGATGTTCAAGGCTACATGCATGGCAGCTTCGGTCATGCCTCCGCCAACGAATTCGAATTCGTTGTTCCGTGCCGTGAATCCGTCTATAGGCGTATTCAGGTTTAGACCCTGGGCAGCAACACGCGGGTACATCCTGACGATGTTGTTGTCGAACGTGGTGTTTACGTGAGTCTGCGTGCGGAGGGCGCTTCTTCCAACGTAAAACTCGTTGCCGACGATATTGGTGTTCACGTGCATGGCACCTTCGGCCGCACCGGCATCGCCAAACAGCCAGATACCGTCGTTGAACGGCTTTTCAACCGAGCCGAACTGTACGTTCTCGATCCGGAGATTGTAGGAACGGCCGGTCGGTTTTCCCGCGGCTGTCCAACGGTTTACGAAGATGGCATAGGACTCGAAGCCGAGCATTTCGTCATAGGTGAGACTCACGTTACTGACAGTGATATTTTCCGTATCTCGGATAAAGCTAAAAACGGGTCCGGCAGCGTTGACTTTCATGAACGTCAGATCCCTGCTTCCGGATCCGTCAGCCGATCCGTCGATGGTGATATAGCCGGTGTCGGCAAAGCGGAAGTTATCCACGCTGATCACTGGTGACGTACCGGGTACCGGACTAATGTAAAGCCGGTTCGTTTCGCCCATATCTTCGCGTTCAAACACGATCATCTCCGCACTTTCATCCAGGTCTTCGGTGATGTAGAGGGTAACCGGACCGTTCGTGCCAACGGCGTTCACCGAGTCAATCGCTTCCTTCAAGCTTGCAAATCCACGGGGAAAATCGCCCTGCGGGATGTAATAGGAACCAATAAGCTCATCCGTGACAATTTGATCAATATCAATTGAAAAACTTACAATGCCGTTATTAGTAGCAAATACAGTGAGCTGACTGTTTATGGCATCAAAAACAACACCACCTGTTCGCATTAAATTCTCATTAAGTAGCACATCATCTGTTCTGGCAATGACATACGGTGCCTCAGGATCAGTAATATTTACTACCGAGAATCTATTTGCTTGCGGACCGGCTATGCCAGTAACCAGAAAAGAGTAATCACCAATCTCCATGAGTTCCAGTTCACCATGACCATGACTTATCACATTTGACCCAATTTCCATTAGGACATTTCCTTCCAGATCAATTTTCAGGATACTGTTATCCCGTCCGTTGATCCAGAGCGCATCTTCTCCGGGAGCTCCCAGGATACTTGCATTGGCGTGATCGATTCCGGGAAGATTAATGATTCGGTTGGATGTAATTTCTTCCCCATCCCAACTCATTTCAGCAAGTTCACTTCGCCCTGAGCCAGACACGTATAATTTGATGTTATCCCCTGAACCAACAACTCCAAATCCATCTCCGGCGCGAGCGCCGTACGGATTATCAGTATTGATTTTTACAGGTTCTGCTTCTTCATTTTCCCAATAATAGATCTCCAGAGGCTGGCTAGCATCGAACGAAAAACCTGTCACGAATATTTGACCGTCTTCCGTTACCGCAACCCGGTTTATCGGGAAGTAATTCCACAGATAACCTGTAGTAACACCAGTCATGTCAAGATCCCCTACTACGTTCCCGTCAGCAGCGTTTAGGATCTTTACCTGATTGGAACCGGTACGCGTAGGGACCAGAATATGTCCCGTAACTGGATTGAGAGCGATGCCCCGGGTTTCATTTCCACTACTGGCCAACCAGCCAACGTCAGCAGTAGATATCTGCCAGGCTATATCATCCAGTATGCCTTGCGCCTGTGCCTCTTTCATGCCTGCAATGGAGAGCAAACCCACCATTGCCGTGCATAGAAGAAACTTTTGTAGTAGTCGATTCATAATTACTCCTGTTTGATTGTTTTGTTTATGTAGTGAAGCGATTGGTAACAGCGATCCGAACCGGTTTCATGCCCGTTCGGCAGTATAAGCAAGTCCCTGCATACAGTATCCGCAATAAGTCCCTGTAATTTGTCCCTGTAATTTGTCCCTGTCAATTGTTTGTAACTTATCGATTCTTGTTGTTCAAATCGGTAGTGCTCCTGCGTGCACGTTTGGAAGTGCCATCCGAAAGAGTCACAGAAACCTACTTATTTTAGAGTGTATTTGCAAGATAATTCAGTTATCCACCCATTTTATTTGATGAACGTCATCTGCCTGCTCATCGTGAATTCCCCGGCCTGGATGCGGTAGATGTAGACACCGCTGGCCAGACGCGAGGCATCAAAGGCGACCGTGTGTGATCCG
>SLKA01000127.1 GCA_007134845.1 Balneolales bacterium | reverse complement strand
TTTCGCCTCAGCATGCCATTCATCTGGGTTTGGCGGGATACCGGACACAGCCGGAAATTGCTGCTGTATCATGGCCCCATTCTGATGTCGAACATCCGGATATCAGGACCAATTATGGCGGATTCGAATTCGAATATGTAAACCAATCTTTTCGACTGGTGCATCTGGGCACACAGCTGCTCATTGGGTCAGGCACCGTACGCTATGAAAACAGAAATATTGATCTGGAAAAAACGCGTGACAATTATTTTGTGGTACAGCCCGGGGTCAACCTTTTCCTGAACGTCACGAGTTGGTTCAGAATAAGCGGCGGTGTTTACTATCGCTATGCGGCCAATGTAGATCTGGATGGCACGAGCAGCACCGACCTGTCCGGATTAACCGGTATCCTGGGGCTCCGGTTCGGCCGGTTCTGACGATCGGATCAGAATGGACAGCCCTCACTTTCTGGCATCAGTCATCTTCTTGTAGACCTGAAAGAGCTGGCGAAAATGGTCATCCATGGTTCCGATTGAATGTTCGGCAGCATGGGCACAGGCATTGATCATCTGATCACGATCGCGGTCCATGATACGAAAAATAGCTTGTGACAGTGCTTCTGCGTTTCCGGGATCATAGGTTTCAGAATAGACGGGATTTGCCAAATCACCTGCACCGCCAACGCTCGGAACCACTACCGGAAGTCCGCTGCAAATGGCTTCTGCAACAACCAGCCCGTATGTCTCTGCCGCCGAACCGTGAACAAAATAGTCTGCGCTTGAAAGATAATCGGCAAGTTCCTCCCGGTTGGATGTGAATCCCATCAGTTTCAGGTGTTTTATCCCTTTAGCCTGACGCTTGACCATCCAGCGAAAAGGTCCGTCGCCAAAGATCATAAGCCCCATTTTTCGCTGATGTGACGCAAGCCGGAATCCTTCAAACACAGTGCCCAGGCGTTTTTCGGGATGATGACGGCTGATTCCCATCAATAGTGTGGCATCTTCGGGCAAACCAAGTTCTTCCAGCAGTTTGCGACGCAATTCGGGATTTCTGCGCTGCGGTGAGGAGAAGGTTTTGTCAATGCCAAACGGCACGGCGACCGGATTTTTAATCTTGAAATTGTTAAGCCGTTCGGCCAGCCAGCCTCCGCTCACTATGGTGGCATCAAACCGGAGACTCAATCTCCTCAAATACGACCAGTAAAACATGAAGAGCTTGTCAACCTTGGATGAAGTCATCACATTCCCGAGTACGGTGTGCGGATAGACCGCAACGGGATCCTGATGAAAAATAAAGGTTTTGACAGCCTCACCCTTCCAGCGGGCTGCAAACCAACCTCCGGTCCAGGGCGACGAGCCTTCCACCACATCCGGCTTCTCCCGGTCAAGGATGTCATGAACCGCACCTTCGCGCCACAGGATATGGTATCGACGATCAACCGGAAGCGCAGGGCCCGGAACCCATATCACACGGCCTCCAAATCGTTCTTCCTCACCAGCCTTCTCGCCTGGAGCAATAACAACGATTTCATGACCTGACTGTGATCCTGCCTGCAGTTTCTGGTTGATGTAGGTTTTTACCCCACCTCCCTCATCCGCATAAAATTCTGCGACGTCAATAATTTTCATAACGTTTTTCTATAGCGTCCCAGAATGTATGGCAGATCACGCTATTTATCAATCCGGAAACCATAATTCGGTCCGGTATCGGGATAGGGAAATATGATACTCATCAATGATCGAATCCGGGGCGGCATCGACAGAGCACATTGTGCACAATCGGTCAGGCCGGGTAACTGGACGAAATATAGTTTCGCAAATTTTGAATTTCTGATTTCTGTTCGTCCATAATGGCCTTAACTATGTCCCCGATAGAAATAATTCCTATAAGATTATTTTTTTCGTCTATTACCGGCAAATGGCGAATTCGTTTGTCGGACATGATTGCCATGCAATCATTCATGCTGTAATCATCCGTAACACATTTTACATCCCGGGTCATAATATCCCGAACTGGTGTTTCTTTGGACTTTCTCCCTTTAAGAATGATTTTATTGCGGTAATCCCGCTCCGAGATGATTCCGCACATGGTCCCACGGCACATCACGACAAGTGCGCCAACATCCTTTTCGGACATCAGCGCAATGGCATCATACACCATGGTCTTTTCATCGACCGTATGAACTTCCCCACCCTTCTTGTATAAAATCTGCTTCACCTTCATAAATGTACCTTGTGCTTAATGATAAATTGACACCCAACCATATTAACCGAACAAACTTTTTTTTCAACTACTTACAAAAATATAAATCATTCCAAATAATGCAATTGCAGATTTTATGCAAGCCTTTCATTTCAGCCGGGTGACGGCAGCATTCACCGTCCATTTACCTGATCTTAAAGCCTGTCAACTGCTGTATAATACGGCAATTTATCATTTTGGACCCGGTTCTGCAAAACGTGACATCCAGTTGCGTACTTCTTCATACCAGGCCATGGAGTTATTCGGCTTCAAAATCCAGTGGTTTTCGTCCGGATAGTAGACAAGTCGGGATTCGATACCGCGCTCCTGAAGCGTGCGGAACAGTTCGAAAGCCTGACCTACCGGCACGCGATAGTCCAGCTGACCGTGGATAATGAGTGCGGGTGTTTCGAAGCGTCCGGCGTAGTAGTGCGGGGAAATCTGCTCATAGATCGTCCGGCCATCGAAGTGACTGCCATCATCCTCCCAGTAATTGCCAAAACGGCGGTTGTGTACGGCAAAATCGGCGGCCATCTGCGAGTACATATTGTACACGGGTGCATGGATCAGCAGGGTGTTGAACGGGTGTTCCTTGCCCAGCAGAATACTTGAAAGATAACCGCCATAGCTGCCCCCACCGGCCACCATGCGGTCGGCATCGATCCAGGGCTGGTTTTCAAACCACTCGGCCGCCTTCATTGTGTCGGTGTACGGTTTGGTGATCCAGTCCGGGTTGATGGCATCGGTAAACTCCTGGCCGAAACCGGATGATCCGTGGAAATTGTGCCAGGCCGTGACGTAGCCCCAGGAGGCGAAGGTCTGGGCATTCCAGCGGAAGTGGAACCCGTCGGTGATGCCGCTGTGCGGGCCTCCATGGATCAACAGAAACAGCGGATACTGTCTGTTTTCATCAAAACCGGGGGGATAATGAACCCACATCTGGATTTCCTGCCCGCCGTATCCTTCATAGGTCACCGATTCGTAGGTGCCCAGCTCCACACCGGCCAGGATGTCGTCATTGCGCGTGTCCAGACGGGTGACGGATTCGTCTTCTGTATCGATGAGGACCACCCTTGGCGGATAAAGAAAGCTTTGATTAAGGCCGGCAAGCACACCGGTTTGAGATGTGCTGAGTGACATGAAATCGGTATCACCGGTGATCGTACGCGGCTCCCCCGTCTCCGAGCTGATCGCATAAATGCGGCGGGTGCCGGCATCATCAATAGCCCCGTAGAGACTGTAGCCATCCGGCGCCCAGCTGAGCACACCGACCGACCGGTCCCAGTCCTCCGTGAGCACGGTGTGGACCCCGGAGGATACATCGTACAGCGCTAACCGGCGGGTCTCGGCATAAAACCCGGGAATTTGCTGCCGGTTGTAGGCAATTTTGGATCCATATGGACTGAATACCGGATTGCTGTCCATGGCATCATTATCAGGTGTGATGTTGACGGCCTCCCCGGTGCCGGGTGTTGTGAGATACAAATCCATTTTCGGGTTGGTGTCATCGTGGTTGGTATCGCTTGAAAAAACAACAAGTGAACCGTCGGGCGACACATCATAGGAATTCAAATCCTGAGTAGAACGGGGCAGTTCGCGGCCTGTTGGCAGTGTCACTTGCTCGATCATACTCAAACTGACAAGATCGCTGTTTTTATCATTCGAATCGCCCGTATCGCTGGTGTTTTCACGATCAGCGGCATAACTGTCTGCCGTGTCATCGCCTGAGGGATGATATCGGGCAGAGCTGATTCCGGCAGCACGGCGTCCTCCCGACAACACTGAACTGGTGGCGGGGATACGGTAGATGTGCGCCTGCCTGTCCTCATCCAGCCAGTGATCCCAGTGGCTGTAGGGCAACTCGTTCCAGATCCGGGCCGAGATGAGAGATTCCGACTGACGGTCCATCTCCTCCTTCATCTCCTCCCAATTTTTCCCGGGCCAGACCCGGGAAATAAAGTAGATATGATCTCCTACCCATTTCGGGGCACTCACCCCGGTCGGTACGGTTACCAGACGAACAGCCTCTCCCGGCTCATTGAGCGGCAGGATGTAGATTTGCGAGGTTTTATCATCGTCGCGACGGCTTACAAAGGCAAGCAGGGATCCATCCGGACTGAAAGCGGGCTGTCCATCGGCTGATCCATTACGTGTGAGAGGACGTTCCACAGATCCATCCGCGGAAAATATCCATATATCCGTATGACTTTTATCATCATCCATGGTATATCGTGTAACCGGCGCCACCACCCATTTTCCATCCGGTGATATGACGGGTGAACCTATACGCTGCATTTTCCAAAGCACTTCTGCGCTGAGCGGATTTATTCTGCTATCATCTTTTCCAGTATTCATGTTACCCATTGCTGCACAAGCCGTTGCCGATGAAATCATCGATATAATGAACAGCAGGGGGATAAGGATTCGTCTCATATTCATTTATTGTTAGAGGCTGTATTTTTTATCAATAATTACATGGTCCCGCATCATCACAAACATCACACGAAACCATCACTGTCATTTCACTTTTGGGTAGCCGGCCGCCCACCGCAGGCATTTATGAAAAACATCCACAGGCTGGCAATACATCATCGGACAGCCGCCCGGGATCACGGACATGCCGGACTCACGAGCAAGGGAGGCGGCTTCCTCACTGTAGCTTCCCTGTCCCACCGAGCGATGAAACCAGACCCGGGTTACACCTGAATCTTGACACTGTCGGATGAGCCCGACCGCCTGATCCGGATGTGTGGCAACCATCAAGCCATCAATTTTTTCCGGAACAGCCGCAAGATCGGGATAACAGGCATCCCCTTCGACCTCACTGGCAAATGGATTCAATGCAAATACCTGATAACCCGCAGAACGCAGCTTCCTGTAAATCACGTTAGCAGGCACATCGCCTTTTCGGGAAACCCCGGCAACGGCAATCTTTTTCTGACCCAGGAAATCACTGATCTGTTCGTTCATCCTGTTCTGTTAATATTATTTTGTGGCTCAGGCAGAAATCAGAAAGAAAGTATCGTTTTTTTGGATGATTTCAATATCAACAAGAAGAATTGAAGTCGAACTCGCCGGA
This sequence comes from Balneolales bacterium, assembly GCA_007134845.1. Classification (GTDB taxonomy): domain Bacteria; phylum Bacteroidota; class Rhodothermia; order Balneolales; family Natronogracilivirgulaceae; genus SKNL01. Next base: position 7,689 of record SLKA01000127.1, on the reverse strand, counting down.
ATTACTGGGTGGCCTGAACTGTTAACATAGGAAATCCACTAATTTAAAATTGGAAAAATGAAGCCATTAAACGCAATCTCTTTTACTAATTTCTCCCATCTCAGGGTATTAGCCGTGTCAGGACTTCTGGTTACAGGTGTGTTCGGATTCACCACATGCACCTCATCCGTATCAGAAAATGGACAGCAAAACAACCAGAATGAGAGCTTCCAGTCAAGCAGTCAGTATACCGATATTCGTGCTACTAAAATCACCGGGAACCTGGAGCATCCCTGGTCGGTGGCGTTCCTGCCTGACGGACGCATGCTCGTGACCGAGCGGCCGGGCGGGCTCAAAATCATCGAGAACGGTTCTGTGCGACAGGTTGACGGTCTGCCTGAAATTTACGCCCGAGGTCAGGGTGGATTGATGGAGGTGGCGCTTCACCCCGATTATGAATCCAACGGATGGATCTATTTCACATATTCCAAGCCGGATGGGGACGAACAAACGGCAACGGCACTTGCCCGGGCCCGCCTTGACGGCTATTCACTCGTCCAGTTTGATGAGATCTTTGTTCAGGACAGGTTTTCTCGTCCGGGACGGCATTACGGTTCCAAACTTGCATGGACCAACGACGGCAAACTGCTCATGAGTATCGGTGACCGCGGCACGGATCCGCCAAGGGCTCAGGATTTGTTGGATCATGCCGGAACGCTTATCCGTCTCAATGATGATGGATCGGTGCCTGCTGACAACCCTTTTGTCGGCAATGAAAATGCACTGGACGAGATCTTCTCATACGGACATCGCAACATTCAGGGACTTATTGTTCACCCTGAGACCGGTGAGATTTGGGCCACGGAACACGGACCGCGCGGTGGCGACGAACTTAACCTGGTTGAAGCCGGAAAAAATTATGGATGGCCGGTGGTTACACTCGGTTTGAATTACCGGGACCAGGAAAAATTTCCTCATTCCGAAGCGCGAAGCAGAGAAGGGATGGTGGATCCGGTTTATGAGCTTCTGCCGACACACGCACCGTCGGGATTGGCCCTGGTACTTGGCGACCATTTTACAAGCCGTTGGGATAACAACCTGCTTGCCGGTGGTTTACGGTCCGAACGTATCAGACGGCTTGTGATTGATGACCCGGAAGGTTTTTATGAAGTGATCCACGACGAAGAACTCCTGCTTCAGGAGATAGGACGCATCCGGGATGTTCGCATCGGTCCTGATGACAATATTTATATTGTTACTGATCACAGTGACGGAGCTCTCTGGAAGGTGGAACCGGGTAGCTGAGGGTCGCGCATGCTTTCCGGAACGGTAATGATATTCTGCCAGGGCACTGAACTTTACCGGGGTACGGTATACATGTGTGCAGCTTTCCAGCTCATCCAGAAATAAGCACTCATCCGGAGATAAGAAGGATATCACCAGTTGCGTTTTCCGGGGAAGTTTTGTACTTTGTTTATATAATAATCTATATAACTATATTTATATGATCACAGCCATAAAAAATCAATTGCTTACCAACTGGCACCCTATGAGATGGGTTGCCCTGGGAATAGGTACGTTTCTGGCCATTAACGGTTTTGCGGCGGGTGAGCTGGCTCTTGGGTTGCTGTCGTTTTTCTTCCTGTTCCAGGCGGTGACCAATACCGGATGCATGGTGGGGCATTGTGCAGGAGGCAGCTGCCGCACCGATGCCCCTGAAGCCGGGGAGAAACCGTAGAGGGATAAACGGCAGGCAAATGCCCCCTTCCGGGCACATTCTTTTTTTATTACAAGACCATCCAACAGAAAAATGAGCAACGATATTCACGGCAAGAGCTTTTCCGAACTTATCAAAGGTGAGACACCGGTACTGGTGGATTTCTACGCGGACTGGTGCGCTCCCTGCCGGATGATGCCGCCTATTCTCAAGGAACTCAAAAACCGGATGGGCGACCATATCCACATCCTCAAGATAGACACCGAAAAGAATCCCGATGTGGCCATCCGCTACCAGGTGCGAGGCATACCTACACTTATCCTTTTCCGACACGGGCACGTGCTGTGGCAGCAGGCCGGTGTGATGCAGGCTCCGCAGCTGGAAGCAACGATCCGCGAGAAACTGGCTCGTCATGAGGAAATGACAAAGTGAATGGAAGAGCCGCGCGGATCAGCACGCAGATGCGTCTGGCAGATGCGTCTGGTCTGATTCGGCCGGGAGCTGAATTAGCGCCACTTCCGCCAGCGACGATTGATCCATAACGCCAGTACAAGGATGGCTGCTCCCAGGGCCAGTCTGTACAAGTCGGCATCCCGGTTCCAGATCAGAAGATTGATCAGCAACCCCACCGGAATCACTGCATTATTCATTACAGCCAGTGTGCCCGCATCCACTCTGGTCGCACCACTGTTCCACAGAAAGAGTCCAACCGCCGACGCACCAAAACCCAGCCAGAGCAGCACCCCCCAATGCAATCCGGTCTGCGGCAACATAGAAGTGTCGCCAAATATCACGTACATGGGCAAAATGACGATAAGGGCACCCACAAAAAAATACCCGAAAAACCGGATCGGCGGCACATCAGTCGGATACCAGACAAGCAGATTTTTATAGCCCACCTGTCCCGCTGCAAAGGAAGCGTTGGCAATTTGAAGAAGCAGAAAGCCCGTGACATACCTGCTGGTGATGCCATCATAGCGAATCACTCCGGCTCCAATAACTGCAATGAGCGCCGCAAGCAGGGCAACCGGAGAAAACCTGCGATTGAGCGCATCATCAAACAAGGTGACAAAAACGGGGGTCAGGATCGTGAAAAGAAGTACCTCGGGAGCGCTAAGAAGCAAGAATGACCGGTATAGGCATAAATAGGTTACACCGAATTGCAAAGCACCCACGATGACAGTGCCATAGATCAGCTCAGCGCGCACTCCTTTCCATTTCGTGACCGGCAGAAACGCAAGCCCGGCAAGTAACACCCTGGAGAGAACAGCAAAGTCACTGTCCACCTGACCTGACAAATATTCATCAATCAGGCTGAAGGAAAAAGCCCAGAGTACAGTGACGATGATTAAATAGTGCATGATTGGTTTCGATGATACCGAAAGTCACAGGTATTCTACAGTTAGCCCGGGGTCGTTCACAGCCACCTCGGTGTCTTTTCGGCGTATTCCTCATAATCCTCACCGAAAATTTCGATCAGGTGCCGTTCCTCCGGAATGATCTGAAAACGAGTCATATAAGCGTAAAATGCGGGCATCAGCATGAGCGCCAAAAAGTCTGTAAGAAAAATGGCCTGAGCGATCAATACGATTGACAGTGCCAGATACATCGGATTACGGGTATGTTTGTATGGACCCGTTGTAACAATTTTTTCGGTGTCGTGCGGCTTGTGTGCATGGGGCGTTGTCTCATTCCGATAGAAAAGCCACAAACTCCAGGCGCCGATCAGCAGCGCGACGGCCACCAGGAAGACGACCAGGGCCATGCGAAACGGAATCTCCACATCAAATACCGGGAAATGCCTATCAATCGCCCAGAACAACAGCGAGAAGATTGCAAAAACACCAACCGGAGGAATCTTCAGTTCCAGAAAATGTTTTTCTCTGCCGGCAATGCGTTCAGAACCGGAGCCTGGAACATCGGAACCGGTTTCGTTGCTATTGACACCGCTGCTCACACTTCGGTCATCGGATGCTGATTCGGATGCTGATTCGGGTTCTGATTCGGATTCTTTGTCGGGTTCTTTGTCGATTCCGCCTGTCATTTTTCCACCTAAGTTACATTTTCAAACATTATGTATCTGTCAGCCGCCAAATATACGGGAATCAACTGAAAACATCGCATTTCTGCCGGCTGCCATCAGTTTTTTTATCCGGAGAATGGTTAAAAACAAGGGAGACCACCTGCCTGAGATACAGCCTGGTGATCTCCCTGTTTTTTGTAATTTTTACATGCGGTCTGCGCCTTGCCGCTCAGCATGGTAGTGCAGCCAAACAAGCCGGGGCAAGAGATGTTTTACTGATCACAAATCGGCAAAACGTGCGCGGTAATCGCTTCGAAGCTCGATCAGTTCGCCGCGCAATATTCCTTCACGTTCCAAATTCCTGTACTCGAAACGCACCAGCTCACCGGGCACATCGCGGGATACCCACCATCGGTATTCCACTTCGTAAGACTCGTCTTCTTCATACTCCTCCAATTCCTCAAAATCACGGGAAGAGACAAAAAGCAAATCCGTTTCAAATGTTCCGGCGCGGGTAGTAACGGTTTCACGTTCCTGGCGGTACTGGTCCCATGATTCCGCATAAAAATAATTGGTCTGATAACCGAATTCCTCCATTGACTCATCACCTTCTTCGGCCTCGGCCACCTCTTCCGTATCATAAGTAAATCTGTGATGGCGGACTTCTCTGGTATCCGGATTCCGGACATACATTTCCCGGGCCTCAAGATCTGCCGCATACAGCACTTCAAACTCAATGGGTTCTGCATCATCAGCATCAAAGTTCAGATACCACCATGTTGATCCATCCTCGTTGCGTTTAAGAAGCGCTCTTTCGGCAGTAAAAGAAGAGACCTCATCACGGTCTGCCGATTCCACTCGCCAGGTTGCTCCCTGACCCTCTTCGAAGGCATCGGGTGGAAAACCGTATCCACCCAGAAAAAAGGTCTGGGTATAGGCGATCTGATACATCATCACATCGGTGTACCCTGCCAGTCGGGCACCCAACTCCTGTTCGACGGCGGAACTGACCGCACCGTCAATGGCTGTACGAACGGACTGTTCAAATACCATGCAGCCCGTCACTCCCAGGGCCAGCAATACCGCAAAAAAAGTATTTCCGGATACTTGCCTTATCCTTCTTTTTTTATTGAAACTACTGGTTTGTTTCATAATCTGTTTACCCCGTTTTTTATGATGTAACAAATAATTCATCAGATACACTCTGCATCCGGCAAGATACTTGTTCCATTCCAAGAGAGGCAAATAATTGTTATCTTCATCCGTTCATACAAGCTAACATACTATAATGAAAAAAGGAAAATACAGCATTATCATTTTGCTGGTCATCGGAGCGGGAATCTGGTGGGGGTCGCGTTTAATAGGCTCCAGCGAATCCGGGTTACCACCGTTACATACCGTCCAGGTTGACCGGGGAGAAGTCTCCCGCCGGGTGATTGCCCACGGCTCATTGCAACCGGTCCAAAAAGTGACCGTTGGCAGCCAGGTCTCCGGAATTATCGAAGATATCAAAGTTGACTTCAATTCAAGAGTAGCCAGAGGAGAGGTTATAGCACAAATTGATCCGTCGACATTTGCAGCGGCAGTCAGTTCCGCCAGAGCGGAGCTGGAGTCGGCGGAAGCCGGGCTCGAACTCGCTCGCATGCACTGGGCAAGGGTGCAGGAACTCAGGGCACAACAGTTTATAGCCCCATCCGAGGAGGAGCAGGCAAGCGCCACTCTTCGACAGGCTGAAGCGCAGGTGCGTGTGCGCCGGCACGCACTCGAGCGTGCACAACGTGAGCTAGACCGGTGTACCATCACATCACCCACCGACGGCATGGTCATCTCCCGAAATGTGGACATAGGTCAGACAGTCGCTGCCAGTCTGAGTGCTCCTGTCCTCTTCGAAATTGCCACTGATCTGCGGAATATGCATATCTATGCCAATGTTTCTGAAGCAGATATCGGGCAGGTCGCCGATGATCAGAAGGTCATTTTCAAAGTGGATGCATATCGCGATCGTGACTTTGAGGGGGAAGTCATCCAGGTTCGCAACGCTCCGATCGTGGAAGACAATGTCGTCCATTATGAGACCATCATTTCGGTTGACAACAGCGAAATGCTCCTCAAGCCCGGCATGACCACCGAAGTGTCTGTCATCACTGCCAGAAAGGATGATGCGCTGCGCGTCAGAAACACAGCTCTGCGCGCCCGTCTGCCGGATAATCTGATCCCGGCTGGTTCGGGTGATACCCGTTCGGGATCGGCAGAGAGGTCAGATTCCGGCTCTGACAGCAGATCCGGATCAGATTCCGTGAGTGCGGCTGGACAGGATGCCTCCACAGACAGCAACTCGAATGATGCCGGAGAAGATGAAGGAGAAGAAGGTCGTGTTTTTGTCCTTCGAAACAATCAAATTGAATCGGTAAGGGTTCGCACCGGCCTTAGTGACGGGCTCCACACGGAAATTCTTTACGGTGATATCTCGGCAGGTGACACCCTGGTGGTCGGGCTTTCCCTCAGAACGGGCACAAATGACGAGGGCCGCAGCCTGTTCCGTGGACAGCAGGCGCAGTACTGATCATATCGCTTTACAAATCCGCCGCTTCGAAGTAAAAAGGTCAATAAATATCCAACGATGCGGCAATACGTGCGGATACCGGACCATCGGAAATGGTAGCAGGATAAATGACCCATTTTTTCCCATACGTGATTTGATTGCTGACCTTAACTGCTTCCATCTGGTTGAATCATTCATAAGCCCTCAATTTTGCTGATGATAACCCATGACAAAATGGCTGTTTACAGAATAGTATAATTTCAATTATTTGCAAACCAATTTGAATGATATTGCAATAACATGTTGGTTAAATTATAACATGACATACAAATGAAGAGCATGACATGTTTCCAACGTTTATCCGGCTTAACTTCCCTACAATCCAGCATATATGGGCTCCCCGTCAAACCACACAGAAAAACCCGTCAATACCGAAATGGCACTGATCAAAATCCGCGGACTTACTCGCAGCTACCGCACCGAAACCGTGTCGGTGGATGCATTGCGCGGCATCGATCTGGAAATCAACCGGGGCGGATTCGTGGCGATTATGGGATCCAGCGGCTCGGGAAAGTCAACCCTTATGAATATACTCGGATGCCTTGACCGGCCCACTCGGGGTGATTATTTTCTTGAAAACAGCAATGTGGGGCAGCTTTCACGTGATCAGCTTGCCAAATTACGCAACCAGACCATTGGGTTTGTTTTTCAGAATTTCCATCTACTCCCGCGAACCTCCGCTCTTGAGAACGTCGAGTTGCCGCTTCTGTATTCCAAAGAGAAACCAAGCTGGAAGGAGCTGCACCGACGAGCACGGGAAGCCCTCGATATCGTAGGTCTGGCCGACCGGGCTAACCATACCCCGTCCGAATTGTCGGGTGGACAGCAGCAGCGCGTCGCCATCGCCCGGGCACTGGTGACACGACCGTCCATCCTGCTTGCCGACGAACCGACCGGCAATCTTGACAGCCGCACCAGCCTGGAGATCATAGATATATTCCAGCACCTCAACAGAGAGGGGCTAACCATTGTGATGGTCACCCATGAAACCGACATTGCTCGCTTTGCTGAAAGAGTGATTGTAATGCGGGACGGATTGATTCAAAGCGACAGGAACATCAAACCTCTGTCAGCCATTACCGCGCTGGCCAACTGGGAGAATCAGCAGGAGGATACCAAAACCAGGGAAATACAGAGTAATGGGTGATGACACCTTGATCGATGATAGCTCTCAGAATTTTCTGAACCAGCTTAACATCGGAAAATACAGCGGATCCGTATCACCCATGTGAAAAACCCCAGGAAAACCAAAGTAAACTACTATCGACTAAAGTCGATAGCTTTGTGATGTAGACTAAAGTCTACTTGTCTTCGATACGAAAATCTTCGTCTTTATCTTCCACATTTTGCTCTTCGATATACTTCATA
>SLKA01000013.1 GCA_007134845.1 Balneolales bacterium | reverse complement strand
TTGCGGATCATCCGGTCGGACGGCAATGTGGGGTCGACCTCATCCGGCACTACCTGTTCATAAAACGTAGGTGTTCCGTCTACAAAGATCTCAGGGGCCGTGAACCGGGAGACGAGTGACATTTCACGCGTGAAGAAATGATCTCCGCCAAGCACCCGGGGTCCGGTGTGGAGCACCTTGTAATCGAAAGTGGCATTCACGCCGTCATTGAAATTGCGGGTTCCGATCCAGAATGCTTTAGTAGCCTGGGCATCCTGAAATTCGTAAATCGCGGGCCAGCGCAATCCGTATTGCTGCTGGGTTACCAGCCCGTGCTCCCGCTCATTACCAATGGCGGAGAACCAGTTGTGCAGAGATCCGACATTCAGCCATCTTGCTTCCTGCGCCTCTGCAGTTCCACTGAACATCCAGATAAGGGCTACCCAGAGGGTCAGTGCCGCCTTGCCAAGTGTGAATAAATAATTTCTCATAGATACGTACTCTGATTGCGACGAATTGTTACGTTAATGGATTTCGTTTAGAACCGTACCCGGATGCCCCAGTAAACGTTTCTGGGGTTCAGGAAGGTAAAGAAGGTGTGGTTCGGCATTTCGATGTAGGCCTTGTCGTCAAGCACCTGCTTTACATACTCCTCATCGGCAGGCAAAAAGACACCGTTGCGATACTGGAAGTACTCTTCGGTGCGGGTGTTGAAATAGAGGGCCCGGTCACTGGGGCGATCCACATCATCAAGGGTAGGAACAGGTTCGATGGGAACAAATGTTACACCGGACGGACGGTAGTCACCGGGACGGTCACTGCCCGGAACGGCTGCGTAGCTCAGCTCATCCAGCACTTCCCTGGGCAGATGCAGTGAGCGCATGTAGCGGTTATAGTCTTCACCTTCGGAAAACCCGTACTGCGTTAAGGTTGACTGGAACATATGACGAGTGTTCAATACATTATCCATATCCATGAACAACTGAATGCGTGTTCCGGCCACTTCAAATTCACGGCTGATACGCAATTCCAGGTTATAGTAGTCGCGCCACTGTACGTTGTTCACAATACCCCGGGGTGCTCCACCGCCGCCGGCCCAGGTGAAGTGACGGCCAGCCTGCCATGAACCAAGCAAGTTGATTCTCCAACGCTCAAACGGCATGAGTGCACCCCAATCAGGACCAAAACCTGCAGGCGTAAAGAAATCAAGGCTCATTCGTGCGTAGGGACGGGTAACCGGGCGAAGCTGATCGTTAGCCGTTGTAGTACGCTCGTATTCACGCTGCTGCGCCGGATTCTGATACTGTGTGGCAAAGTCAAACCGTCCGGTGGAGGTCACGGTGTAGGTATAGTTTACAAATCCGCGGAAGAAACGTCCGCCACGGCGTTCAAGGGTTGCTTCGATACCCCTGTGGTCACGGTACCGGTTAGGCTGTGTAATGGTGTAATTCACCTGACGGTCAGAGCTGACGAAAGTTACCAGCTCGGAGTGGTTGGTGATATCGGAGTAGAAACCGGCCACCCTAAGCAGGTAGTTCTGAAGGATATTGTGCTCGTATCCCAATTCGTATGCGACGGTCTGAGGCAGCGGCAGGTCGGGATTGGCAATTCGAGCGACCCTTTCAGCCTGCAAACCCTGCCGCACCATATAGAGGTTTTCCGGAGTCGGCATGGACCGGAAGTGGCCGTAGTTGAAGTACAGCTTGCTTTCCACGGTAATCGGGAAAGAGACGCCAATTCGTGGGCTCACAAATATCTGATGGTCCGTGTCACGCTGTTCCAGCAGATCATCAATCTGGTCAAAGTTACCCGAACCAAGCGCCGGGTTGAACGGATCATACTCATACCAGGTGGTATTGGCATATGAGTAGTCGAGCCGCAGGCCAATATTGGCGACCATACCCTCAAATTCAAGTCGAGACTGGGCATAGGCACCGCCGCGAAGCGGCTTTTTGTCCCAGCGCGAAACCTGATTCTGACTGGGCAGGTATTCGTCAAACCGCGCGTAATTTACCTGGCTGTGTGTGCGGACAAATTCAACCCCGGACTTGATCTGAAGATAGCGGTTGATCTGGCTGGTGATGTCGAAGTCGGCGGTAAAATAGCTCACGCTGCTGCTGTCCCGGGAGTTGCTCATACCGACGCCCATCCGCATGCCGTCACCGATGCCATCGGCCGGCAGCGGCATGAAACCGAACGGAGCTTCATTTGCTACATAGTTATTCCCGAATATGCGGGATTCCGCATCCGTTCGGGGCGCTCCGTAATGTGACCACTCGTCTGCCAGGAGTTCCGGAACTCCAGCGCGCAGCGGCGATGGATTTGTACTGTAGCTGGAATTGAAGTTGCTCAACTGGATTTCATAAAACGTATCGGAGCTGATGGAATGGGTGAATTTGGCGCCGATAACAAAGCGATCCACCTGGGTGGGTGCAAAATAGTCGGATGCAAAGATCACACCATCCTGATAGGAGTGCATGTTGGGAGCACTTGCAATTCCTGCCGCACCGCGAAAAATGCCGGGATTTCCGTTATTATTACTGTTTGAGCCGGTCTGGGTACCGAACAGGGATTCCACACTCAATTTCATTCCACGTCCGGGTAGCAGATCGGAGGTCACCTTGATATGCGTGCTGTAGTCCTCATACCGGTCGCGCGAAAGCGGGAAGAGATACATCTCCTGTGAGCGGCGATGCGCAGCCCAGAAGCGAAGGTTGCCCAGGCGTTCACTCACATACGGCATGGGTCCGCCAAAACCGATATCCAGATCAAAATCGGGCTCGGTAATGGCAAAATCCTTTCTCTTCTGCCACAGGAAAACCTGCTGTGCCGCAGCGGGAGAGAGACCGTAGTAGGGACTGGTTGGACTCATCTGGCTTTCAGCCACAGCTATCCATCCCTCAAAACTGGGATACTGGCGCTGTGTGTAACGGTCCCAGGCGCCATTGTCGGTTCCGGTCCATGCGACCTCGTCATCCAGGAACGGGCGCATGAAATAGGAGTCCGGGTGGTTCACCGGGTCGCCAAAATGCTTCTGGCCCGGAGGTCTGTAGCGGAAAATCACATCCGCGCTGTAGCGATCGCGGCTGCCTTCCCTGGTTACGATATTCACGATACCGGACTGGACGTTGCCGTACTCGGCATTGAAACCGCCGGTCTGGACCTGTACTTCCGATACGGAGACCAGACTCACTGCCTGGTACGGGGTATTGTCCCGCTCATCTCGCAGGCTCACGCCGCTCAGCGACCACTGGCTGAACTGAGAGCCAAGTCCCCGGATCGTTCCACCCTGGATACCGGCCTGCAGTCCAACGACCTGACCGACATTTGAAACCGGCAGGCTTTCGATCTGTTCGGAGCTGATGTTGGCCCGGCTGGAGGAAACATCACGTTCCACAACCGGTCGCGTGGCAATTACAACCACCTCATCCCCCTCGAATGCCTGTTCGCGCATTTCGAAGTCAATCGTTGTGGTCTGGTCGATGTTCACGCGCACATCTTCGATCACCACCGTAGCGAAACCGA
>SLKA01000020.1 GCA_007134845.1 Balneolales bacterium | reverse complement strand
GCGCCAATTTCATCCCTTCGGGCATCGATCCCCTGCTTCAGGGCTTCACACAGTCGGCGGCACAGATCATGCAGCCCGACATGTTGATCAACCCGCTCAACAACTATTTCTTCACCGCCATTTCCAGTCTCCTGATTATCTCGGTTGGCTGGTGGATAACGGATCGCATCGTCGAGCCGCGCCTGGCCAAAACAGTAGTGGATGGAGACCAGGATGAGCTTCCCCAGATGGAAAAACTTGAAAAGCATGAAATAAAAGCTTTCTGGATCGCCACCACTGTGATGATCGTTGGAATTGTCGCGCTTTTCGCATGGACCATCCCTGCTGATTCTCCAATGCGTTCGCCAGACGGTGAAGTTACCGCCTTCGACGCACCCATTATGATGTCGATTGTTCCACTGATATTTCTGCTATTTGTAATACCCGGAGTACTCTACGGCTATCTCTCGGGAACATTCAAAAGTTCGCAGGATGCGGTTGGGAGCATGAGCAAGGCGATGGGAAGCATGTCATACTATATTGTGATGGCCTTCTTCTGTGCCCTGTTTATTGATGCCTTCGGAAAATCAAATATCGGAATCCTGATCGCGTTGAAAGGCGCCGGTTTCCTCGAAGCCCTTGCCATGCCGGGCGCACTGACCATAGTAGGCATCATTCTGCTCACAGCGGTTGTAAATCTTCTGGTGGGATCGGCTTCCGCCAAGTGGGCGTTGATCAGCCCCATATTCGTCCCGATGCTCATGGGTATCGGCATCTCACCCGACCTCACCCAGGCAGCCTACAGAGTGGGGGATTCGGTATCGAATATCATTACACCGCTGCTTCCCTATTTCCCGCTGGTAGTCGTCTTCTGTCAGCGCTATGTCAAGAATACCGGTATTGGCACCCTGGTCTCCATGATGCTGCCCTATTTCTTCATCTTCCTGGTGGTCTGGACGATCTTCCTGCTGCTCTACTGGTTTATTGGCATTCCGTTGGGCCTGCAGGCTTCCTACACCTACCCGTGACAACACATGGGCTTACCCGAAACAGAAAATTACAGGCACACTGACTATGATTATGAAAAAAATCCTGATGATTGCCACGATGATCGCATTGGGATCCGGAGCTCTCACATCATGCGGAAACAGCGAGGAACTGGAACGGCTGCAAAGCATTAATGCCGATCTGCGCAGCCAGAACCGTCAACTTCAACAACAGGTGAATACATTGAAAGAAAAAGAAGAACAGCTGGCCTTTCTGGCAGCTCAAATGGAAGATGTAAAAGCACGCATAGTCACCACTCACGGTAATATCGAGATGGAGTTTTTACCGAACAGGGCGCCTATCCATGCTTTCAATTTTATCACCCGGGCCGAGAGCGGCTTCTATGACGGAACCAAATTCCACCGTGTGATACCCGGATTCATGATACAGGGCGGCGACCCCAATTCGCGCGAAGATGATCGCAGATTCTATGGCCAGGGTGGTCCGATCATCCACATCCCGCATGAGTTCAACCCTACCCCCCACGAGCCCGGCACCCTTTCAATGGCAAGAGTTTCCGACAAAAGCGCCGGTGCCGGTTCGCAGTTTTTCATCATGCACGGCCGAACCCCCAGCCTCGACAACGAATACACGGTGTTCGGAAGAGTTGCTTCCGGGATGGATGTGGTCGATGCCATCGCAAATGTGGAAACCAGTCAGCAGTACCGCGATCAACCGGCGGATCATGTTGTAATTAAACGGATCGAAGTCTACCGTTGACGATATGCAAGGACTGCTTCCATACCTTTCCATATTCGTTCTTATGATGCTCATGGGCTGTCAGACCGGCAGGGATCAGCTGCCTGAGGGATTTGACCTTCAGGGTCACCGGGGTGCGATGGGACTGAAACCCGAGAATACGATGCCCGGTTTTTTCAAGGCTGTTGACCTTGGGGTTACAACCATTGAGTTTGATCTGGCTGTATCCGCAGAACACGAGCTCGTCATCTCCCATGAGCCCTGGTTTCGGGCGGATATCTGCCTCCAGCCCGACGGATCCCCCATTCCGAAAGAAGTAGAGCGATCTTTCCGGATCTATGAATATGATTACGAAACCATTGCCCAGTTCGACTGCGGATCCCTGCAGCATCCATCCCATCCCGGTCAGAAAAATCTGTTTGCATCCAAGCCGCTCATGAGTGATGCCATTGCAGCTGTTGATGAGTATGTCCGCTCACAAGGGCGGCCGGCCATCCGCTACAATATTGAGATCAAGAGCGATCCGGCCTGGGATGGCACGCTTACACCGGAGCCGGAGGTGTTCGCCATGCTGCTCCACGAAGAGCTGCTGGTTCTTGAGCAGCAGCTGGAAGCCCGTATTCTCGATCGGGTATCTGTTCAGTCTTTTGATCCGCGCCCTCTCCGGGCTTTCCGGGAAATTGCACCTGTAGTTCCAATTGCAATTCTGACCATCACGGAAGAGAGTGTGGATGAGCACATCGAATTTTTCGGCCTGCTGCCGGATATCTACTCTCCAAATTATGGCATATTGACGGCAGAACATGTAAGCAGGGCCCGTGAGCTTGGCATGCGCATTATTCCCTGGACGGTCAACAGCAAAGAAGATATGGAACGAATGGTTGAGTTGGGTGTGGACGGATTGATAACCGATTATCCCGACCGGTTCAACGAACTTTTCCCCCGGCGTCAGGTTGTGCCGGCACCGTAATGTTCCATCGTCAGCTCATTCCTTCGTCAGCTTTCGGAGCCCGGCGCGCATCAATGAAGGATTTAACACCGAGAGCGAGATAGCCGATGCATAGAACGGCCATGAGCGTTTGGGCTGTGGCGGCAATGACATTTACTTCCGGGTCTCCACCCATCCATGAAATGATATTCAGTATTCCACGAAATGTCCCGAATATTCCCAGGAGGGCCAACAACTGTGCCAGATGCATTGCAACCATGCGTCGTGATTCATTTTCGGCCACTTTTCCAAGTAATATGAAAACCGCTCCGAAAATTGCCGGTATGAGGGCGGTTGCACTTGCGGCTCCGGATGCCAGGTATCCGATAATACCAATGGCTATCAACAGGATTCCTAATATGATGGTGTTTTTTGGCATGGTGATCATTGAAGATTGATGGGATTTGAATAATGACACTGTTAAAAAAACTCGTTTTGTTTTGAGCTAATGAACTGCAAACGGGCTACCACCATTCCCCGAGCGTATCCGGAACAATTTCCCCGGTTGGGGTGATTTTTTCCCCTTCGCGCGGCGGAGTGGTTGGAAAATCGCTAATGGAGATATTGGGATCCCGGTCATGCGGCACATAATGGCTGTGATTGCCATGAGGAACTTCACGATAGGGCCTGGAATCAAACACACCAAGAGAGTCCGCAATAACCAGTGCAGCGAGCATCAAGGCAAATATTCCGAAAAAGACTCGTAATTTTCTTCGCGAAAACATGGATTTTGAAACTGAATAAAAAGCAACTCTTGCTGCTTGCGATACCTTCGCACAGGGTTGCTCTCGTTACCGTATTAAAGATAGGATTATTTAAGAATTTCTACAGGATCGCTTTCCACTCCCAGGCGATTTACTTTTGCATACCCGCCGATAATCTGATGGAACGATTTGCCGCCTGTGAGTCTTCTTTTTCCTGATGGCTGTATAAACACCAATCCGGCAATGGATTGAAAGAAGCTGAAACACCAGCCGGCATCCAAGCATCATTCAAAAAGCATGTGGCAACTGATATCATATTTCTATGACCTTATATGACCTTGTTCGAAACTGCACACAATTACTGATGCCGGACGTCAGGCTGCTTATGTTTTTCGGTTCGCTGTCAGCCGTATTTGCACTGCTGCCGCAATACGTCATCTCAAAAACCTTCGATACAACACCATCATCCGGCATGGCATATGTCGACACCACCTCGGAGTCCGGACGCGGCGTCATAAAGGGTGTCATAAGGGATGCCGGGGACGGATCGCCCCTCGAATTCGCCAATGTACTTGTTGAGGGCACAAATTTCGGCACCAGCGCCAATGAAAACGGGTTCTACGAACTCAGAAATGTTCCGCCCGGAAGGTATAATCTGCGGTTCAGCTATGTCGGTTATTACACTCGTACCGTCTACGAGGTGCAGATCAGCCGGAATCGTGATGTGCGTGTGAATATTGTGCTCGAGCCGGAAGCCACAGAACTGGGTGAGATTGTCATTCGTCCCTCCCCGTTCAACCGCACTCCGGAAAGTCCGGTATCACGACGCACGATCAGCAGCTCTGAAATTGAGCGGGCTCCGGGTGGAAACCGCGATATATCCAGGGTCATCCAGTCACTTCCGGGTGTTGCAACCGGCGTGGGCGGTTTCCGGAACGACATCCTGGTCCGGGGCGGATCCCCGGGCGAAAATTCTTTTTACCTGGATGATATAGAGGTGCCGACCATCAATCACTTTACCACCCAGGGCGCATCAGGCGGCCCGGTCGGACTGATCAACGTGGACTTCATTCGAGAAGTCAATTTCTACACCGGGGCCTTTCCTGCCAACCGGGGCAATGCACTTAGCTCTGTCATGGAACTGCGTCAGAAAAACGGCAGTGACAACTTCGGATTCACAGCTACCGTTGGTGCAAGTGACCTCGGCATCACCGCCGAAGGCCCTGTCGGAGACGATGCCGATTTCATCTTCTCCTACCGCCGCTCTTATCTGCAGTACCTTTTCGAACTTCTCGAGCTTCCTTTTCTTCCCACATACACCGACATCCAGTTTCGTTTCCGGTACAGACCGGCCGCCAACCACGACATCACCGTTATCGGGCTGGGCGCCATCGATGATTTCACTCTCAACACCGGCGCCAATGAAACCGAGCAGCAGCAGTACATTCTGGGCTACCTGCCGGTTAACGAACAGTGGAACTACACCAGGGGAATCCGGTACCGTAATATCGGAAACAACCGGACCACCATGCTGGTTTTAAGCCGTAACAAGCTCAATAACCGGGCATTCAAGTATGAAAACAACGACGACAGCTCTCCTGACAACCTGATCCTCGACTACACTTCGGTCGAAACAGAAAACAAGGCGCGCCTTGAGAACCAGCTTAGCCTCGGTTCATATCAGCTCAATATCGGCGCTAATTACGAATACGCTACTTACACCACCGACACCTTCAACTTCATCTCCATTCCCGGCAATGATGACGTTGAGCTTATCGACTTTGAAACAGAATTGCAGCTGCATCAGTGGGGCGTATTCGCTCAGGCCAGTTCAGATTATTTCAGACGCCGGCTGTCACTGTCGGCCGGTTTCCGCATGGATGCCACCAACTATTCAGTTGCCACCAGCAACCCTCTTGATCAGTTTTCGCCCCGATTTTCACTTTCCTGGTATCTTACAAGCACGCTGAGTTTCAATGCCAATACCGGCATCTATTATCAGCTCCCCCCATACACGGTTCTCGGCTACCGCGACAACAACGAACGTCTGGTAAACCGAGACAACGGTGTTAAATACATGCGTTCAAACCATTATGTCGCCGGATTTGAGTATCTGGCGAGGGAAAGCCTCCTCTTTTCTGTGGAGGGTTTCCTGAAGCAGTACCGGAATTATCCGTTCCTCACGCAAAAAGGAATTTCACTGGCCAATCTCGGCAACGATTTCGGGGTGATAGGCAGCGAACCGGCTGCTTCTACATCCCGGGGCCGAAGCTACGGCATTGAACTTCTGGCACAACAGAAACTTTACCGCGACTTTTATGGAATACTCGCCTATACCTTGTTCTGGAGTGAATTTCAGGATATCAGCGGGAACTATAATCCGTCATCATGGGACAACCGGCACCTCATCTCGGTGACTGCCGGCAAACAGTTTTCAGGAGGATGGGATGTGGGCTTCCGCTGGCAGCTGCTCGGTCCGACTCCCTTCACCCCGTATGACATTGAGCGATCATCGCGGCGGGAGGTATGGGACACCAACAGCCAGGGCCTGCCCGATTATTCCCGCCTGAGCGAGGACCGCCTGGCCACATTTCATCAACTTGACGTGCGGATCGATAAACGCTTCTTCTTCGACCGCTTCAACATTGCCCTTTATCTGGATGTGCAGAATGTCTACGCTTTCCAGGCTGAACTCCAGCCCTTTCTCAATGTGCGCCGGAGCGAGCAGGGACTTCCCCTTCCTGCCGGAACTGACCATAACCCTCAGTTTCGTCCCGATCGCGAGTACTACCAAACCTACCTTCTGGAAAACCTGTCAGGCGAGGTGCTGCCAACCATCGGTATCATTTTCGAATGGTAAGCATACCCAAGTTGGCAGACATGCGCTCGTTGGCAGGCATGCGCTCGTTGTCAGGCACACGCTCGATGGCAAGCATGCTCTTACATTGGTAAGCGTGTGTACATTGGCAAGCATGCGCACATTGGTAATTCATCCTCCCGGTTGATATATTTCCCAGAAAAAAATGGCCTATTCGCGCACATACGACATCCCCTACTTCCTTGTCGACCAGAACCGGAAATTGCGCATCACCGCACTCATGCAATTTCTGGAGGATATGGCTATTCGCCACAGCGAAGAGTGCGGCGTCGGACTCGATTACTATCATAACAACGGTGTTGCATGGGTGCTTGCCAAATGGGATATCGAAATTTACGAATATCCCGGGTTCAACCATGAGATCACGATAACGACCATACCGACCTCTTTCCGCAGTTTTTTCGGATTCCGGAAATTCGAGGTCAAAGATCACAACGGCCGGCTCCTTGCAAAAGCCCACACCCTCTGGATTTTTGTAGATACGCAAAAGAAAAAACCGATTCCCGTTACCGAGGAAGTGGTCAGTGCCTATGGACTAACACGGGACAAAAAACAGCCGTTGCCCATGGAAGCTCCGGCCCCGCCAGACAACGACACCTGGCAGTCACGCTTTTATATCCGGCCGGGCGACATTGACACGAATCGCCATGTCAACAACATCCGGTTCGTTGAATGGGCGCTTGATACACTACCGGTCGAAATCACTGCAACTCACTCGGTTCATCGCGTGCTGGTCGATTACCGCAATGAGCTCATCTTTGGAGATGATGTCTATGCCACCGCAGAAATCATTGAAAATAAAAAGCATAAAGAGTCACGCCACCGGATATCCAACGGGAAAAAAGATGCATCTCTCATCACGTTCAGGTGGACATAACCTTATTTTGTAATTAACTTACCATTTGTTCATAAAAACATTATTATCCAAAGATAAACAACGCTGTATTCACCACATTAGTCACTGCACATCTTGTCGATAAGAAGCCGACTATTATTATACCTGGTTGTTGTACTCATTGGGGCCTCGTCAATTATCTGGCTGTATATACGGCCTGTATACGAAGACGCTATCATCGAAGAGCGCATAACCCTCATTTCGGAATACCAGCAGCAGCGTATTCGAGAAGCTGAAAGCTTTACGGGGTACTGGCTGCTTTCCCTGAAGGAGTTGCGCGATCAGATCCGGGAAAATCCGCAAAACCTGGAGAGTATGGCCCAGAATCATATCCGGCTTTTCCCCGATCTCACGGCCATTCACATCACTGAACTTGCATCCGGCGAGTATTTTGAAATCCGGACTTCCTACGCCAATGACATCCCTTCCACCGATTTCATAAAGGGCATTTCACTGCCGGTCCCTGATATGCCTGATATTACAGTGTCCTGGCTCCCGGAAAGCAAGCAGTTTTTTCTGATGTCGGAGTTTGAAGTAACCGGCGAACCCTATCTCATTACAGCGCAGTATCAATCCATGAATCTGGAGGAGATTCTTCTGCAAAATGTACTGGGTGAAGGCTCTTTTTCCACCATCTGGTTTATGGACGGCTCGGTGATCGGTTCAGACAACCAGAATCTGCCCAACGTGCTTTTCCAGCAGATGACCTCCGTCAGGGAATTGGAAATCGATGAAATTCCGCACCTGCTGGTCACAAGTCCTGTTCGTTCACTTCCCATTATTCATGCAACGTATGCCGATCTGGATCTGGTAAAACATCCTGTAAACCAGATATTTATACAGAATCTCGGTCTGCTGGCAGCCGCATTTCTTATCCTCGCCATGGGCGGTGTGTTTCTTGCAAACCGGGTCCGGCAGCCGGTCCAGCAGTTTATAGAGGATGTAGAACCATTTGCCAACTATGATTTCAGCCGGTTTTTCCGTGACTCCCCGCTACCCGAGCTGGCCGGAATCACCGATAAAATGGAGGAAATCCGAAAAAAGCTGGCACACTATCAGCGCATCAATGTCGACAGAATCATCCTGCAGGAACAGCGAAACAGGCTGCTTATGACCTATGTCGTTGAAATGGTGGCCATTTACGACGAAAACGATCGCTTTACATTTATCAACAAAAGCCTCTCTGACCTGTTCGATCAACTCTCCCCGGCAAATCAGCCGCTGGTTACCGGCGATTTCTTTGCCCTGAAGGGCGTGTCGGTAAACATGGAGTCCACCACATCAGAAAAGATCAGCGGATATATTATTGACACCCGCTACATGGAACTGGAAATCAACACCGGTGACGGCCATCGTTTTTTCATCAACACCCATCTCATGAATCTGCAGGGTATCGACAGCCGGTTTATCGGCGGCATGATGCTCATGAATGATGTGACCAAAGATCGCGAGATGGAGCAGTTGCGTACGGAGATGATTCATACAATTATCCATGAGCTTCAAAATCCGGTGTTCGGCTGTGTGGGACTTACCGAACTGTTGATGGTTGATGATGACCTTCCTGAAAACCAGCGCAAGGAATATTATGAGGTGATGAGTGACAGCCTGAATACCCTGTCAGGCCTCATATCACGCTTCCTTGATATCACCCGTCTGGAATCCGGTTCGCTTGTACTCAAGAAGGAGCCGATTCATCTCTACCCGATCATTGCAAAAGTAGCCAAATCGTTTAAGCAAAATTGCAGTGAAAGAAGTATTACACTGGATTTCCAGATTGACGACACCCCTCTCATTCATGCAGCGGAAGACCTGATGGAGGACCTGGTCAGAAACTTGCTCTCCAACGCCATCAAATACGGTGATGATAACCGCACCATTGAAATCGAACTGAAATCTTCCGATGGATATAGTATTTTGGGGATTACGGATCATGGCTACGGTATCCCTGAGGGCGAACGTGACAAGATATTTCGAAAATTCTACCGGGCGAAAGCGCACCGGTCAATCAATGGAAACGGCCTGGGGCTTTCACACGTCAAGGAAATTGTCACAAGGCATAACGGAACGATATCGGTGGAATCCAATCCGCAAATCGGAACCCGTTTCAGGGTCACACTACCCGAAAACGATCTAACCAATGAAGGCGAATCATGATTATCAGCCTGCTGCTTGCCCTGCTTTTGATCTATTCCGGTAGCTTAGATTTGGATGAGAATCCCATTGTGTTCAAGCCCGCGGAACTCTCGAGGATGTCATCTGAGCTGGCAGGATCCGAATCCAATTGGCCCATCGTATTTCATGCTGCTGAATACAAGAGAAGTGAGAATGTATTTTCCCTTGATGCCGAATCCCTGACGGCCGTATCCGGTTTTCTGGAATACTGGAATCAGCTTGAACAAAGGCGCAGTGAGTATTCCCGCTTAATCGAAAGGGGCGCCGGTGTTTTTGCCGCAAATGAAGTTGAACGCGCCGATTCAATCTATCAGGAATTTCGCAAGACAGTTGACCGCGGTGATATCGTAGAATCCATTCGTCTTATCTCCGACTACAGCCTGTCAATCGACGAAATTGCAGAAGCCCTCGATAATAACAGGGTAGTCGATGTAGAAGCACGATTGTCGGAGAAGCATGGTACCGTGGAATACCGCCGCGGTCTTATCGCTCAGTGGGTGAGCGCCCATGTTGGAAAGCTGTTCAAGGAAGCCGATGGAGTCCGGACCGTTGCTGAGTCTGCCGGCAAGGTGACCTTTCTCGATGGGTCGGAAGTGACGCTTTCGAAAAACACAACTGCGATCATTCGCAGTTCACGGCTGGACCGGCTCACCAATATTTCGGATGTGGAAATCAATATCAGCGAGGGCGGACTCATTGCCAGACTGTCCGCCGACGGAATTGAACGATCAAGCTATCAGATCAGTGCCGGTTCCGCTACGATGATGGTCAAGTCTTCCAATTTCTGGACGGAGAAAACCGATGAGGATCGGGTGGTAATGGCAAACTACAGTGGAACAACCACCGTTACCGCAGAAAATGAGGTTATTGACCTCGGCCGTAACCAGGGTACCATCGTGGTGCGCGGCCGGGTTCCGGTTCAGCCGGTAGAATTGCTTCCACCACCCCGTTTTCGCTGGGCGGCGACCGACTCGGTTATCATCCGCGACCGGTTGGCAGTACAGTGGAGCCCCATCCCCAACGCGCGGTATTATGAGCTGGAAATCTCCGACTCTCCCTCATTTGACGGATGGGTGCGCAGTTTCAGCTCCGAAACCAATCAAAGTACCATCACCGATATTCCCACAGGCATATCACATGTGCGCATCCGGGCATATGATGATAATGGCTTGCGAGGCGCGAACAGTCCGACCTACCGGATACTCCGCAGCAGCGGCATGCTTCCTCCCTATCTGTTTCTGGTGGATGGAGACCCGACTGAAATTTACACATCCGGGTCTGAGTTCACACTCTCCGGAGTTGCAGAACCCGGCAGCGATCTCAAAATCAATGGTCAATCAGTGCTTGTAGCCTCAAATGGCGATTTCACTCTGACACTCGAACTTTCTCCGGGACAAAATCCCTTGGCCCTGCAGGCTACCAACAAATCAGGCAATGTCACACGGCAGCAGCGATCGATAACAAAAATATCCGAAGACAACCTTTTTGATATCACATGGTCAACATTTGCTGAAGGTGACCGGATTCGTCATGCCGACAATATCCTGATAACCGGGAGGGCTTACCCGCCACTGGAGGTGGTAGCACGAACAGGTAACGTGGAAACCGTTGTCCCCTGCGGCATCAACGGGAATTGGGCGCTGACGATGAGTCCGGAAAAAGACTCCGAACTGATCATCTCATTGCGATACAGGCATAACAAGGAAATCATTGGTGAGCGAACTTACAGGATCGAATAATGAACTCTTCTTATCGTTTCAGATATCAATTTTTTACACTGTTTAGTCTTCTGATGCTGCTGCCTCTGTTTGCTACGGCACAGGAAATATACCTCTCTATCTCCGGGAAAGACGCTTTTGTCGATTCAGGGGATTTGAAAGGACAGTATGACTTCTGGATTCGCCCCCTGGATGCAGAGGGCCACGAAGCACCCATACGGCTCGAGGTTTTTGATGCGGCGCTTGGCGGACATGGCGACCTGGTCTTCGACGGCAGCACCCGCACCACTTACGAAATGTTCCCTTTCAGTGAACTCTATCGAAAAGAGGAGCAGGCCATCATCAGAACCCGTGAAGAGGTCCCGCGGCTGGAGGCAACGACGGTTCATAATGAGTCCCGCTTTCGAAACCGCTGGGTGAGCCTGTTTGACCTTGAGCCCGGAGACGGTCATGGCTTTATTCTGCGCGTCCGTACCAGCGAGGGAAACGATGTCAATACGTTCAAGCTCCGAATGGCGGGAACAAATAGTGAGAACTGGCAGATCATCGCCTTTGACCTCTCTTTTTCGCTCGTCGGAACATCCTTCAGCGATCGAATCTTTCTGCAGCCGCTATTTGATACGACGCATCCTGCAGAAGTGCAGGTACTCGGAGAAGAGGAAACCGAGGTATATTACATCGACGCCTTCGGCAACAGTGCACCAGCGGACCAACCCTGGACCGGTTGGGAGAGCACCTACCGGGATATTGCGAATGCCTGGGGATTCATGTCAACAGGTGCTGAGCAGTACTACAATAATCTGGTCATTAAGGGAACCGATGAAATGCTTCCCTTCGTCTATGACTATCAACTGCTGAGCAGCAAGGATCTTCCGCAGCCGCAGATGAGCAGTTTTACCGGATCGGCATGCGAAGAAGGGGGACTTGCACTTAACTTCAGCGGTGTCGGACTCGATATTCACAATGCCATATGGTATGTAGAAGAGGAAAAATACACAGGTCGCAGATTCACCCATTCCTTTTCTTCGTACGGATATTTTCCGTATGAAGTGGCCATACCTGTATCCGGCCGGTTATTCCCCAGATATCTGATCAAAAGCGGTAGCATCCCGGTTCACCGGCCTCCACAGATCTCGGTGACGGGCGACACGGATTATATCGCCCCCGGTGAATCCATGCCCCTTGACGCCTCCGGAACCTACGATCCCGAAGGATATTCCATACGGTTTGAATGGTTTGTGAATGGAGAGATCAGAGGAGCAGGCGAACAATTCGCATTCTCCACACAGACTCCTGGCCATTACTCCATCGCATTGAATGTAACAAGTGAAGGTCCGAATCCCGAGTGCGCCCTGTCGGAAGAAACCGTGCATGTCAGGGTGAACTCACAACCCTATGCAGAGATATCTCATGCTGATGTCATAGCCCGGGACCAGGAAGCACAATTGCGCGTCGTTAATGCCCAGGACGCTGACGGTGATGAGCTGCGGTTCCTCTGGGAGAATGACGGAATTACAGGAGAGCCGGAGGGTCGGACGGTCCGGGTGCGGCACAGCGAGCCGGGCACCTACGAGGCCATACTGACCGTGGACGACCAGACCGGAACCAGCAATGCACAGTATACGACAAGTGTTTCATACAAGGTAAATGCGGAACCCGTACCGCGATTTGAACTGCCCGAAATTGTTGCGACCGGACAACCGGTTGCTCTTGACGGTCGGGCATCATCCGATCCGGATGGCGACCCTCTTGCGTTCCGCTGGGTAGTGTCCGATGGCAGAGAACTGACCGGCCCGGTGAATGAAATTGACTTTACTCAGCCTGGCGATTATATCGTGACTTTGCGTGTGGACGACGGGGAGGGAGTTGAAAATTCGGTACAGTCCCTGAACCGCAGCATCCGTGTTAACCATCCGCCTGTTGCAGTGATCACAGCTCCCCCTCATATCAATCGCTCCAGGGTTGCCTTCTCCGCAGCCCAAAGCCATGATGCAGATCAGGGTATTCAGGATTATCAGTGGGATTTCGGGGACGGTCGCAGCGGATCTGGTGAAGAGATTACCCATCTGTTTGAAGCGCCCGGAACCTATGAAGTCACACTTACCGTAGATGATGGTGCCGGCCTGGCCAATAGTGTCACATCCACGAATCATGAAGTGAGAATAAACTCCAATCCGGTTGCCAGTATCCTGGTTCCGGAACTGGTTGCGCCGGGTCAGTCGTTTGTCCTGGATGGCTCTGATAGTTATGACGAAGACGGTGAGATTATCGAATTTCAATGGTTCGTCAATGACCGAGCGGCAGAAACCGGCCCCCGTGCCGAAGTTCAGCTGCCGGACCCCGGCGAACACAAAATCAGCTTGAAAGTTCGTGATGATTCCGGTTTTGACGATGCCTACGATATCGCAGCAACCACAGTTCGGGTCAATTATCCTCCTCTCATTCGCTGGACAAGCGATCCAAAAATAACTGAACCCAAACGGACAACCCGATTTTCTGCAGCTGACAGCCATGATCCCGACAACAGTGACCTGCAATTTACCTGGATTTTTGATGATGATGTCGTTCTTGAGGGTAAAACGGTGGAAAGGGCCTTTAGCAGTGCCGGATACCATCGCTTTACACTGCGCGCTGATGACGGTGAAGGCTTGTCAAACTCGGTATCGGAAAAGACGGCTACCATTGGCGTAAATCATGAACCCATCATTGTAGCTGATACTGAAATACGCTCCAACAGCAAGAAAGTACAGCTGGACGCCTCTCAGAGCTACGATCCGCAGAATAATCCGCTCACCTATGCCTGGGAGCTTCCGGACGGCACCATCCGCCGTGACGCGGCATTCACATGGACCGCCCCGAAACCCGGAACCCACTGGCTGAGCCTTTCTGTGGATGACGGTCTGGGTCTGGACAACTCCAGGGTCTCCATGCCGGTCAGGGTAACGGTGAATCAGCCACCCGTTGCCATTGTCGATTCACTCATCATGGCATGCACCGGACAGTCCATCATCTTCTCAAGTGCCCTCTCTTACGATCCTGACGATGATCTATTCCGTACACACTGGGATTTTGATGACGGGAACGCATCCCATCAGAGTAACCCGCATCACGCCTATACCGAACCCGGCATTTATCAGGTGCGACTTACTCTTGATGATGGTTTTTCACCAGATGAATCAGTTGCGATTATCCCGGTCGTTGTTGAGGGATCGCCGCAGGCCAGAATGAATTTCGAAGAAATCACCGTATGCACGAATACGCCCGTCACTTTTGATGGATCGGCAAGCTCGGATCCCT
Source organism: Balneolales bacterium (assembly GCA_007134845.1). Taxonomy (GTDB): domain Bacteria; phylum Bacteroidota; class Rhodothermia; order Balneolales; family Natronogracilivirgulaceae; genus SKNL01. Next base: position 63,415 of record SLKA01000020.1, on the reverse strand, counting down.
CGGGACAAGTCGGATCCTATAACTGGGAATTCGGCGACGCAGCCAACGCCCTGGGTGCCAGGGTTACACATTTCTATGCCGAACCGGGAACCTATGAAGTGATGCTTACAGTAACAGGTTCCGGCACAGGCAATTGTCCGAACGTAAGCCAGGTTGCCTCAAAGGTGAATGTTGTCGAAGGTCCGACAGCCAGATTTGATTTAGTTGATGTCGTAAGTCCGGGAACGGCGATCCGTCTGGATGCCTCCGGCTCGGAATACATGGACGAAATCCAGTCGGTGACATGGCAAGTCTTTCTTGATGACGAAGATGAGCCATATGAGGAGCTTTCGGGCATGCAGACCTCGCTTCGTCCCTATACCCCCGGGACATATCGTGTGCGCCTGATCCTGGAAACCGACAGCCAAACCGATTGCAACCGCTCCGTACACGAGCGGCTTATCCATGTAAATACTCCGCCCGTTATCGTCTGGAACGCACCGGATACCCTTGCCAGGCACGAACCTTTTATGCTATCGGCAATTGGCAGCCACGACCGCGACGGGTTTATCTCTGAGTATGTATGGCATCTGAATGATGAGAAAATCGGCAGCGGAATCACCACACTGCTTCCTACCGATATGCACGGGGAGCATACACTTCGGCTGCACATACGTGACAACTCCGGAGTTGCTAACAATTCCGATGAAAAGGAAGTCACAATTTTCATTAATGCAGCTCCGCAGCCTGACTTTTATCTGCCGGAGGTAGTGTACCGGGGTGAGACGGTTTCATTTTCACCGGTCTCCAACCGTGATGCAGATGGTGATGCGCTCCGTTCTGTATGGCTTGTTAACGGCGAGGAGGTGAATCAGCCGGTTTTCGAGGCGACAGAGCAAAAGTACACAATTACACTCATCCAGGATGACGGCCGCGGCCTTTCGAATTCAATGATGCAAAAGAACAGAATCCTGAATGTGCGTTTCCCTGACACTGTGACACCTGCCATTCCATCCCCCATCGTCATGAGCCACTCTCTGACAGCATCAGACATCGGACTCCCCGAATCGTATGTGCTTCTCGATGGCAACCGTGCGATCTCAAGCTGGAAACCCGATTCTACCGGCCGGAACATCATTCGCTATGGATGGAAGCCCTCCGGTGAGGTACTGGACCGTTACGAGGACTCTGTCAGCGTATTAGGAGATCTCCGCTTCTCCGAAACGGCTATTCAGATGACGGCAGAGTGGAATCCAGCCAATCCGTCTGTAACCGTAACGGCTCCGGAGGTAAACAGGGATCAGAATCACAGAGTAATCATCACCTGGAATAAAGATGGACAGCGAATTGCTGCCGGCCGCACAGTCAGACTGCCTGTTGTGCAGGGTGAGAACCATTTCACCCTGACAGCACGTGACAACCATATCAACGGCAGTGAGCCCGTGGAAATTCCCGTCGTGATTACCGCTTCCGAGTGACATCATGGGACGATGGCGCTTATCGCACATTGTCCATTGTCCCTTTTCCGGCCTTATTACATTTTTTAACCTGTTGCGATGTCAATGGTTATGGCATCGCGTGAAATATTGTCATACATTATTCCTCATAGGCTCCGGAAACCGGATCCGGCTTTCGGAGCACCCCTCGGTTCAGGGCATGAAATTCGCCGGAGACAACAGCTTCGGAAACATTATTGCAGTGTAACACTCCACTCTTTACAACATCACCAAATTGGACTCCAACCTAATGCAATCCATCATTCCGGGCTTTCGCTGCCTGATACTTATTTCACTTTTTGCTAGTCTGTTTGCATCCTGTGCTCATACCTCTCCGGAACAGGCCGAAGATAATTCAAGCACCGGGATCATTCAATCCGACAGCCGGACACAATGGCCGGATATTAACGCATTCACCCGGTCTTTCACAAAGCAGGACGGTTTTTTCCCACTGTACTGGGACGATCATCGGGCGCGCCTGTTTATTGAAATACCCGGCAACCTGCTTGATGTGGAATTTCTGTACCTGATCGGAATGGGCACGGGCGGAGGAATGAACGGTCCGCGCCTTGACCGCTCACAGGTTGGTGACGAGCATATTGCCCGCTTCGAACGGGTTGGACCCAAAATTCATTTCGTGTTGCTCAATCACCGGTTCGTATCCACCGATCCGGATAAGCCGGAGCTGGCGCACTCCGTGATGGAATCATTTCCGGTTTCGGTAGTCGGCTCTTTTGACATCGCTGCCGAAAAAAACGGCAGTTATCTTGTTGATGCCACCTCCTATTTTCTCAATGATGCCTTTGATGTGCGGCGCCTGTTCCGTAATAGCAATCTCGGCACATACCGGGTGGAAACATCACGCAGTTACATCTACATGCCGCGAACGAAATCCTTTCCGGAAAACACGGAAATTGAAGCTGCAATCACCCTTTCATCGGATAATCCCTCATGGACCATACGACGCCATGCGCCGGATGGCCGGTCCGTTACAATGCGGCAGCACCACTCACTTGTCAAGTTGCCTGACAATGATTTTCGACCACGCAAATATGATCCCCGCGGTGGGTACCTGAATATTTCATTCCATGATTACTCAAAAGGATTTGATGAAGATCTGATCACACGCTATGCCGTCCGTCACCGGCTCGAAAAGAAAGATCCCGGGGCCGAAATCTCCGAGCCGGCAAAGCCCATCACCTACTACATGGATCCCGCCATCCCCGAGCCTTACCGCACCGCTTTCCGTGAAGGCATGGAATGGTTCAACGGTGTCTTTGAAGCCGCCGGTTTTCGCAATGCATTCGTACTGAAGGATATGCCGGAGGATATGGATCCGATGGATGCCCGCTACAACGTGGTGATGTGGGTCCACCGGTCCGAGGCAGGCGCTTCCATCGGTCCGACGTTCCGCGATCCGCGCACCGGCGAGATCATCAAGGCCGCCGTGCGGATGGATTCGCACCGCTCCCTTGTGAATTTCAATCAGTATGCCGGTTTTCTACCGGCCCTGGAGTCGGCCGGTTTGAGTTCCGGTGGCGGGTCTGTGGAGTCGGCCGGCATGGGCGACGGATTCGGATCCCTCAACTCTCTCGGGACAGGGGATCCCGAAGGTGCCCTGGAGTGGATGGCCACACTGGACCCTCACATCGATGCCGAGGAATTCGTCATGTCCCGCCGCCGACAGCACGCGGCACACGAACTGGGCCACACACTTGGCCTCGCTCACAATTTTGCCGCCGAAAGCATGGGGCGTGCCTCTGTAATGGATTACCCCGGGGCACATGTGCGCCTGCGCGACGGGCGACTGGATCTGAGCCAGGCTTATGCGCCCGGGCCTGGAGTGTTTGACACTCTTTCCATCCGGTGGGGATACACCCAGTTTGATACGCCGGAACAGGAAGAGGCCGGACTGAATGCCATCATCCAGGTCGGACTGGAAAAGGGAATATATCACCTCAGCGCACCACACACGCGTCCGTTCGGGTCGCATCCTCAGGTTCAGGCATGGGCGCTGGCCGAAGATCCCATGAGCGAACTCAGGGAGATCATGGAGGTCCGCCGTTTCCTGATGGAACATTTTGACGAACGCGCCATTCGCGAGGGGGAACCCATGTTCCTGCTGCGTGAGCGCTTCGTGCCCATCTATGTAATGCACCGCTTCCTCCTCTCCTCCGTCACAAAACATATCGGGGGGATGGAGTTCCGCTACGCGCTACGGGGCGACGGCCAGGTGCCGACTCAAATCATTCCGGCCGAAAAACAGCGGGAAGCCTTGCAGACGCTGCTGACGGCGCTGCATACCGATGAGCTCACCGTGCCGGAACGCATCCTGGAACTGATGGCACCCGCTCCCTGGGGCTATTCGGAAGACGACCGTTCTTTTTCCAGTCCGGCCACCCCGGCAGCCGACCAGCTGGAATTTGCGAGGGCCCTGTCCGCACGCATCTTTTCGGAGCTGCTCGAGCCCCGGCGCACGGCGCGGCTCATTGCCTTTGCCGACCGTGACCCGGATCTGCCCACTTTGGAGGAGGTCCTGGAAACGGTGACCCGGCAGATGTTCGGACCGGCGAACACCGGTGAACTCTCCCTCTGGATGAGGGAGGAAACCCGTCCGGCCATCCGGCGCATCGTGCAGCGGATGTATGTGGAAGCACTGATGGAAGCCGCCGGCAGCAGCCAGACCGTAGCTGAAGCGCGTGCTGCAGCCGAGTGGGAACTTGGTCGGATTTCCGGCCGGATCGACGTCATCCTGGAAACCGTATCGGGCTCCGCAGCCGATTCTGGCAGAGCATCCGCATCAAAGGCCGCTGCCGTTTCCCAATACACGCTCATGCAACAAGACATCCGGCGATTCCTGCGCGACGGCACTTTTGAGCCTGACATCCGTCCTTACCCGCGCATGCCCAACATGTTTCCGCTGGGTCAGTAATGCTGGTGGCAATGTAAATCGCCCTGATGGTCATATCTGCTCATGGGGCCACATGCGAGACCAGCAGGGCCACTTGCAAGACCAGCGGGGCCACATACATGACCAAAAGTGCCGGGTCAGACCGGTTGCGGTTGCCTGAGCTGCCAGCTGGTCAGCGGAACGGGGGCGGGGTCCAGGCAAGCCCGGCCGTGAAGCCCAGTCCACTGCTTTGCCGGCTGAAATTGTTGCCGTATGTGAAATCCATTTCAAGAAGTCCCAGCAGGATTTCCAGCCGGAAACCAATCTGAAAGTCGGGTGTCTCGCTGTTTTGCCCAAATAGTCCGCCAAGCAGGGTCACCGGTCCGGCCAGTGCCAAATCGGTGCGTGCACCCCAGGTGAAGGCATGATCTTCATGGGTGTGGCTGTGGTCGCCATGATCTTCCAAATGGCGCTCAAATACATATCCGAGATTGCCGTGCAGAACTACCCGTTCATCCAGCAGCGGCAGGGTAGCCGGAACATAGGAGTAGAACCCCCTGAAAGGCGCGAAAAGCGCACCAGCAACAAGGCCGAAACCGGCCCGGTTGTTCGACGGCGCCCGAAACATGTATTTGGCTTCGGTAACGGCGAACGTCTCATCATCCGTAATTACGGCACCAGCAGCAAGTTCAAGGCCTCTGAGCGGGCTAAAAGCCAGAAGTATCCAGGACTCTTCGGTCCCGATCCAGGTCTCCAGGTGAAAGGCCCGGTATTCGACGATTCCGGCATCATCGACAACCATTTGCTGACCGTTGGCCGTGGAAAGGGCCCCGCCCATTAGAAGCATGGAAAGCAGCATCAGGAGCAGATAGCTTGCGAGTGAGATATAAAACAGCAGATTTTGTGCCATTGAAGTGGTTTTTTCTTCAATTCTCTTAAACATGACAGACCTCTTTGGTATGAAAATGATGATTCTCTAGTGTTAACAAATTTTGCAGGGCCATCGGTCACACGCCGATAAGCGTCCCGACCGGCACGAAATAGAGTGCCAGACCGGTGAAATCCCTACGGCAAGCCCGATTTGGGGTATGTCGTTGGGAGCCCCCTGCCATACATACGCTCCAAAACCGCCAATGATTCCCAGAAGCACTCCCATGGTAAGGCCAATGGTCACTTCACGACGGATATGGCGATGAATGCGGCTGACGTCGATATGGCCAAGGGCAAGCCCTCTGGCAAAGATGGTCGTCGACTGCGTGCCCACATTGCCGCCCATGTCCATCACAGATGGATCACCAGGATCACCAGTGCCAGAGCCCACACATAGTAGGAGAAGTACCGGAATTTTGCCTTGTAAAGCAGGTGGATCACCAGGTAGAGTGCGACAATGCCAACCAGGGCCGAAACCAGGAATCCGGTGGCCAGGGCGCCAAATCCGATGGTCACCGGCTCTGCTGCCGAGGCGACTTCAACGGCCTGCATCAGGGTTGCGCCAAGGATGGTTGGAATGGCAATAAAAAAGCTGTACTCGGCGGCCCAGCGGCGTTTTAGTCCGGCAAACAGGGCAAAAGCGATGGTCAGCCCGCTCCGGCTCAGCCCCGGAAGCAACGCCAGACCCTGTCCCACACCAATCACCAGGGCAATTGTGAATCCAATATCCCGCAATCCGATTTTGCGATCCGGCAGGATGTCGGTCCACCAGAGCAGCAGTCCTGTTATAACCAGGGTCACACTGATCAGGACGGGCTGGGCGAATACCGATTCAAAATACACCTTGAGCGGTAAACCGATTATCCCGGTTACCAGAACGGAAAAGAGTCCCAGCAGGGTGAGCTTACAAATAGCCGGTCTTTGGAGGTCATGGTGCCCCGCGCAGCAGCCAGGAATCCAAAAAAACTGTCATGCAGGAACCGTGACAGACTGTTTCGGAAAACTACGGCAATTGAAACCAGGGTCCCGACATGAACCACCAGATCGAACAGGATCATTTCTGCCGATTCGGGGGGAGGAAGCTCCTGGCCGGTCCAGATGAACAGGTGTTGTGCCAGCGCCAGGTGGCTGGTCGAACTGACGGGAAAAAACATGAATATGCCCTGGATGTTACCCAGGATGATTGCAATCCAGATCGCCATAACATGGAATGGACGGGCCGTTGTATCAAGCCCGAGCAACTGCGGATGTAAAATTCAGATTTTTGGCCTGACATATGATAACCGTAAAACCGGCATCCTGCTGCCTGGCTGAAGTTGATGAAATACAGGCGCTGAAACTAAGGCTTTCTTTGCTAAAACCCAACTTCAAGCGTCACCAGTGAATGGATAAAGTGGAGAAACTGTCCCATAGTACTGTTGTCTTATCCCGAGCTGACCCATCCGGCATCAATCCCCGAGCAGGTACTCCCACCCCGGCTGCCAAAGTCCTTTACGCCGCCAGTCCCCGACAAAGGCCTCTTCCCAGCTTTTGCCATTCAGCAGTACTTCCATGGCCAGTTGCGGCGCCTTGTGGGATATCATGGCAACATGTCCGCCTGCATACTGTCCCCGTATCTCTGCGAGCAGCTCCCCGACACGCTGTTTCACATCCTCATAGCTCTCTCCCTCAGAGAAAGGCTGGTGGATATGCTTCGGCTGGAGTGATTCAACCAACTCGGATGGATACCCGTTATAAAGGCCATAGTTGCATTCACGAAGCCGTTCATCATAGACAATTGTCAGCCGGTTTTCAAAAAGAATCTCTGCTGAAGCCACGGCTCGGTGGAGGTCGGAGGATATCACCGCATCAAAACGGCTATCGTCAGTTTTTTTTCGAAGTTCACGGGTCTGTTTGCGGCCTAACGGTGAGAGCCGGACATTTTTCCAGCCGGAAGAAATACCTGCCTCGTTGTCAAATGTTGTTCCGTGGACAAAGTAGGTTATTCTTGTGACGCTCATTTTTTTCCGGATATGGCTTCATTCACGTTGAGGATGTGGTCCCCGATCTTTTCGAGCCGATTCATGTAATCAAGGTAGATAATGCCAGCAATAGGAGAGTAGACCCCCTTCTCCAGGCGTTCATAGTGCTTGCTCTTCAGCTCATCCCGCATGCGGTTGATTTTCAGTTCCAGTTTGATGGACTTTGTCAGATCCACCTCGCCATTCATCTCCGGAATACGGGCAAGCATGCTGTCAAAGGCTTCTTCAACGGCATCCAGCATCTGTTGCAGTTCTTCAAGAGACTCTTCGTTCAGGACAACACCCATCTCCTCTGCCCGCTCATAATTTTTGGTCATATTGTAATAGAGGTCGGCAATTCGCTCGAGGTCACCAATCATCCGCAACATATTCCGGATACGCTTGGACTCCGACTGGGCAATATTGCCTTCTGATGCTGCTGTCAGATACTCGGCGATTTCAATTTCCATGTTGTCACTGTTGCGCTCACATTCCTCAATTCTCTTAAGGTATTTTCCGGCTTTCTTCTTGTCCCCGAGAATAAGCTTGTGGATACTATCATGCATTTTTCTGACGCGATGGGCATATACTTCAATTTCACGCTGGGCCTGATCAATGGAAAGAGCTACTGTAGACATCAGCCCGCGTTTGATGAATTTGAGGTGAAACTCGTCTTCCGCATCATCGCGTGCAGGTAGAAGTCGCTCGACCAAACGTACCAGCTGGGGCACAAAGGCGAAAAGTAGTAGCAGGTTGAACAGGTTGAAGACCGTGTGGAAAATGGAGAGGGCGATTGTGGCATTTCCTCTCACAGTAGGATCTTCCGTCAGTACAAGTATGGAAGATCCCGTTACCGATATCATAAGACTGTCGATCAGGGACATGATCCAGGGATAGACCAGCAGTACCGGAACAATGCCGATTACATTGAACAGCAGGTGAAAGATTGCCGAACGCTTGGCGTGTATGTTTGCAACGGAGGCGGCGATGTTTGCGGTAATGGTAGTACCGATATTCTGCCCAATCATCATGGCGGCTGCAAGGGGAAAATCCAGCCATCCCTGGAACACCATTACCAGAGTGAGTGCCGTCGTTGCACTGGAAGATTGCGTAATACCGGTAAAAATGGCTCCCACACCGATGAAGATCAGTATCGAGCCCAGGCCAAACTCCGTGAACTGTCCGAGAAAGTGGAGGATTTCCGGATTTTTCTCGATATCGGGAATGCTTTCCTTGAGAAATTCCAGTCCGATGAACAGGATACCGAAGCCGATGACGGATTCCGCCATGAATTTCAGTTTGTTGCGGCTGGAAAAGAGGAATGGGAAAAAAAGGCCTATAAGAGCGACAGCAATCGGGGTAATACTCATCTTGAACCCGAACACGGCGACGATCCAGGCGGTGATCGTAGTTCCGATGTTGGCCCCCATGATGATGCCTGTAGATTCGAGGAAGGTCAGCAATCCGGCATTGACAAAGCTGACCACCATGACAGTAGTGGCGGTGGAAGACTGGGTAAGGACCGTTACAACAAACCCGGTGAACACTCCCATCAAGCGGGTGGATGTCATCCGGGTCAGGATTTTTCTGAGTCTGCCCCCTGCCACTTTCTGTAGCCCGTCGCTCATGGTTTTCATGCCGAAAATGAAAATGCCGAGCGAGCCGATCAGTTGGAGAAAATCAAATAACGTGTAGGACATACTTCAGGTTAATAATAGTGCGGTGACACCCGGGTCTGGGGTAACTCTGTCAATGGATTACTGACTCAGGAAATATCAGTATAAAACCCACCGCTGTTCAAGCCACCGCACTTTTGTAAATTATTTAAGAAATCTCAAGCAAATTGAGGGTGATCCCGCTGATAATGTTCTCAGCGGGCATTTCCCATCAGAAATGATATTGTGCACGGAAATTGGCTACCACCGGTGTTTCGTCGATCTCATCTACATTTATGATCACAATATTACCCATAAACCTTAAATTCCTGGCAACATATCGGTTTACACCCAGTGTGATATTGTTCTGTTCACCGCCATTAAAACCGGAGCCATTCAGGTTCATATGACTGAAGCGGGCTGCCAGTTCCCATGATCCATTATCACCAGATGGTCTTACACCCCCCATATCTCCCTTTGAATAACGTCGGGATCCTCCAATAACATAACTTGCCTGAACATGTGCACCATAAAATGATGGATTATCACCCTGTTCTCGGTTGACGGATACAAGCAGATACTCTGCTTCGATTGAAAACGGACCACGAATGAATGCAAGTTCGCCACCCGCCTTCAGAGTACTTTCAACATCACTTATTGTTCCGGTATCAATGAGACGCACAGAACCGCCTTTACTGTCACGGGCTTCCGGACGATCACTTAAACGGACTGTGCTGTTATCCATCAGATCTTCATATACCACGGAAGCACCAAGATGGAGAATGCCACCTGCCATTTCCGGAGCAAAGACACCCCGAAATGCACCTCCAATTGGCATATCACCTACAATTTCAATTCTTTGTCCCAGTTCTCTTCCAAAAAACATGGTTTTGAAGCCAAAATGACCACTGAATAATTCGTAAGCTACTCCCATCCGGCGACTTGGTGGAATAATATTATTGACTGAGGATCGCTCAATAAAAGTAATCTCATTAGAGCTGGTCAGTTCGTTCAGACCTTGTGGCACTTTATACTGCCCCAGCCACAAACGCCCACCGTTTTCAAATGAACGGCGCAAACGAAAATCTTTGGCATCCAATGTATTATCTGCGAAGTCAACTTCGATCCGACCATCCCACTTATCAGTTAATTTACCATTTACACCAATCCGGGCACGCCGGTTATTGAATCCGTTACTGAAATCGTCTGCATCATTAATGCCCATCAGAGCATCCATATGAAGACGGCCGCGAATAGAAAAATCCTGTGCATCTGAAACAGGAACCAGGAGTATCACAGATAGCAGGGCACAAAGAACCATGCGACTGATAATATTTTTCATATATCCTCGTCAATTGGGTTTTTAATAATTTCAGGATTGCTCGAACTACTGACAACTTTGCAGTTTAATGACTTGCAAACATAACAAAAAAAGTGATTCAATGGGCACTGAAACTTTCCAAATACAACATCAGCAAGGCCGCACAGATGTTGCGTGTTCCCCGCAGCACACTGAGCAGCAAACTTGAAAAACATGAACTGGATCAGCTTGTGGAATAATCCCTTTCGATGCCCTGTTCCGGACTATCCCCGTGCCGGCTTGTTACTTTTTTCTTGCTTGGTTCAATCCACACGTTGATATCGGACCGTGCGGGTATAGCCGGAAAGATATGCCCCCGCCTGCAGCACGTTTGGCCGCAGATTGAATGTAACCTCGACCGCCTCTACAACAGCGCGCCGCCCCAGTACAAACTCCACAAACTTCTCGCGCTGTGCGGGATTACGCCAGACCGCACGAAATCGATCCCCCTCCCAGTGTTCCAGGTCCGCCATCCGGGAATCATCTTCCCAGAAGCGCAGCGCCAGGCTACCGTCTTCTGTTTCAATCACTTCCAGCTCGGCGTACAGATCATCATAATAGCGACCGGCATACCGCTCCATCGGAAGTGACGGCGGCACATGATCCTGCCGCATCTGTCGGATAGTGTCTCGCTCGGCCATCTGCCTCTCGTAGTTCTCCTCGTAGCCCTCCCGGATGTGCCTGTTCCACTCAAATTCACTTTTGCCCATAAAGTGATCCAGAATCGTATATGCCACCGCATCACGGAACAGCGTAAATGTATTGGCAACCACAATGATCCCCAGATCCCTTTCCGGAAGGAGGATGAGGGTGGTATTCATGCCATCGGTCCCGCCTCCATGTCGCTGGATCCGGGCCCCCCGGTAATATTGAACAAACCATCCAAGGGCATAGCTTCGGAGATCGTCGTATATCTCATACTCAGCCAGCACGGTCTGTGATGAATGAAGATCCATCATCACCTCTTCACTGATGAGCCTCTGACCGTTGAACTTCCCCGGCTCACCGAGATGCAGCCTCATCCATTGCGCCATTTCATACACACTGGCATTGATGGACGCCGCCGGACCCGCATTGTCGAAATTCCGGCGCGGAATCGGTACCACTTCGCCGCGAATTTCCTGGTGAGGCCAGGCCGCGTTATCGTCGTCACCGATCTGCGTCACCGAAGTATTGCTCCTTTCCATGCCGAGCGGACCAAAAAAACGCTCGCTCACGAACTCTTCCCAGCTTTTTCCGGTGACCGCAGGAATAATTTCACCTGCAACCAGATACATCATATTACTGTAGACATATCCCGAACGGAACGGGATTTCCGGTTCCAGGTAGCGCAGCCGGTAGATCAACTCTGACCTCTCCCGGCTCGTCATATACTGAAGCCGGTTGCCGATCATGCGTCCGAGTCCGCTGCGATGCGATAAAGCGTCACGAATGGTGATGTTTTCGGTGACCCAGAGGTCATAGAGCTGAAAATCGGGCAGCCATGCGACGATGGGATCGTCCCATCTGATGCGCCCCTCATCAACCAGAAGTCCGAGCGCCGCAGCCGTAAAGGCTTTGGTGATGGAAGCCACACCGAAAAGCGTATGTTCGTCGACCAGCTCCGGCTCACCCAGCTTTCGCACACCGAATCCTTCAGCAAAAACCACCTCGTCCTTGTGCACGATAGCCACTGCCATGCCGGGGATGTCCCACACCTGCATGTTCTCTTCGATATAGCCGGACAGGTCGTCCGGCGGTGCATCAGGCATAGAGGGCTGACCGGTTTCACATCCGGTGAGAGAAACGGCAACCAAAGCGGCCACCACCCGGCCGGGAATGTAAGAAAAAACGGATTCAGGCAAGGTCATCTGTTACTTTTTGCCGCCTTTGGATTTTGAGCCGCCTGAACCGGAGCTACCCGAACCGGATCCACCTGACTTTGAACCACCAGATTTTGAACTGCCTGACTTCGATCCTCCCGATTTTTTGGTTCCGGTTGGTTTGCCTTTCGGGTCGATACCGGGATCATCAAGATCAATATCCTTTGGATCGATACCTGGCGAAGCTTTTTTTCCTGACGCGTCAGTTATGGTTGGCTTGAACGCATCAAGGAAGTTCATGGGAAGGGGCAGGAAGGTGTGGGATGAACCCTCGCCACTTATCTCCTGCATGGTTTGCAGGAATCGGAGCTGCAATGCCACAGGCGTACCTTCGATCATCTTGCCGGCTTCCACCAGCTTGGCAGCCGCCTGGAACTCACCCTGGGCATTAATGACTTTAGCACGGCGTTCACGTTCCATTTCGGCCTGACGCGCCATGGCTCGCTGCATGGATTGCGGCAGAGTCACATCACGCACTTCCACTGTAACAACCTTGATACCCCAGGGATCGGTGTGCTGATCGATGATTTCCTGAATTTTTTTGTTGATTTTGTCCCGTTCCGAGAGCAGCTCGTCCAGCTCGGCCTGTCCCAGTACGCTTCTAAGAGTCGTCTGTGCCAACCAGGTGGTTGCCACAAAATACTGCTCCACATTGATGATAGCTTTCTCGGCATCAACAACCCGGAAAAAGGTGATGGCATCCACATGAACCGTAACATTATCTTTGGTAATGACTTCCTGCTTGTCCACGTTGATGGTCAGCACACGCAGGTCCACCCGCTCAATCTTATCAATAAAGGGAATCAGAACAATGAGGCCCGGACCCTTTGTCATGTAATATTTACCAAGACGGAACACAACGGCGCGCTCGTATTCCCGCATGATCTTGAACATTTGAGGCAGGACGATACCCAGGAAAATGACAATCACGATTACCCAGGTCAGCAAATCGGTCAGATTAAATAATGTTTCCATAATGACCCCTTCATTGATTTAGGATGTTTTCTGTTTCTCAGCCGGACGAACCCGCAAAGTCAGACCGTCGACTTTTACAATTACACACGTTTCACCTTTCCTGATGGGTGTATCACTTCGGGCATTCCATATTTCACCCATCATCATGACTCTTCCGCGCTCTTTATCGATTTTTTCCATGGCGGTCGTCGTCTTGCCAACCATGGTTTCCACACCTGACTTGCTTTCACCAAATTGCGCCCGAAGTCCGTAATACACCACAAAGGCGAAGAACAGCACGGTGATGATGGTGGCAGGTATGAGCCAGGCCAGCGAGAGTTGCATATCCTGAGGCAAATCCTGAAACAGCATCAGGGCGCCCAGGAAAAACGCAATGGCACCTCCGCCAAGCAGAATGCCGTATGTAGGTGTAAAAGCTTCCATCACAAATAGTATTATGGCAAAGGCAATGAGCACGAAACCGGCTACATTTATGGGCATGGCCGCAACTCCGAACAGCAGTAGAATAAGTGCAATGACCCCGGCCACACCCGGTACAATGGCACCGGGATTGCTGATTTCTCCCAGAATACCGTAAATCGAGACCAGCGTCAATATCAAAAGCACTTCCGGGCGCATGAGGAAGCCGAAGAACAATTCAGCCAGGTTGGGGTTGATGCGGTTGACATCGGCATCACGGGTGACCAGTTTGTGCTCATTCACCACATGTCCGTGCATCTGCTCCAGCAGATCGTCCAGGTCGTCGGCCAGAAAATCGATCACATTAATGTTGATGGCTTCCGAGCTGGTGATGGATGCCCCGTCACGAACCGCCGATTTGGCCCACTCCACGTTGCGGTCCCGCCGCTCGGCCACACTTTCGATAAAACTCTCTGCATAGTTGAACACTTTTTTCTGCATGACGGTATCGGCCTGCGCGCCACCCATGGTCACAGGTGAGGCGGCTCCAATGCTTGTTGCCGGAGCCATCGCTGCAACGTGGGCTGCAAGGGTTATGAACGTACCGGCACTCCCTGCATTGGCACCCTCGGGGGAAACAAAAACTGCGATGGGCAGGTCGGAACCGAGAAACATGCGGACAATATCCTGTGTCACATTGAGCAGTCCACCAGGGGTATCCAGTTCAATGATCAGCATTTCATCGCCGCGCTCGTTTGCTGCTTCGAGCGCCCGGGTTATGTAATTGCTGACGGTGGGACCGATGGACCCTTCCACCCGGATCACACTCACCGTTGGCCGCTTCTCATCGTCTGGCCGGTTCTCATCGTTTTCCTCACGCTCCTGCTGCGGCTCCTCAGCCTGAAGTTCTGCAGCAAGGGAATCATTCTCTGAAGGTACCAAAGAGTTGGTATAGGAATTCCCCAACAGCACCAGTATGGCACCGAAGATAAAGAGGATATGAGCTATGGTGATTCGCTTCTTCATCTCATAATTATTATGCATCAGAAATATGTAAGGTTTTTGATTAAAATGAAAACAAAAACAATTCTGTCACGCTGCTGCTTTCCGGTACCGTAACACGGCACTGCCGATGAAAGCCACACCATACGCCAGAAGAACGAGATAGGAGCTCCAGATATCCTGCATATCTGCACCAGTGAGCATCACCCGCCGGATGATATCAATGAACCATGCTACGGGATTGGCCCAGGTCAGATACTGCGCCCAGCCGGGCATGCTGTCGATCGGTGTGAACAACCCGCTGAGAAGGATAAATATCACAAAAACGAACCAGGTAATAAATATGGCCTGTTGCTGGGTATGCGTGACAGTTGAGACCAGCAACCCGAGCCCGAGTACCACCAGCAGATAGGTGGCAGCGATGAGATAGATCAACATCAGGCTACCTTCAAACGGCACTTCAAACCAGAACCGGGCCAGCAGCAGTCCGAAACTGAATATCACCAGTGCCAAAATCATGAATGGCATCAGCTTGCCAATGATGAACTGAAATTTGGTGATCGGTGTGACATTCAGCTGCTCGATCGTGCCGATCTCTTTTTCACGGACCACGTTCATGCCCGTCAAAAATCCGCCGATCACCGTGATCAGCATGACCAGTATCCCGGGTACCATGTAAATTTTATAATCCAGGTGCGGGTTGTACCAGCGTGACACATTGATGCCGATCTGAGCAATGCCGGTCGGTGCGGGTTCAATGGATGCCAAATGCGCCACGCCGGCTACTTCGTTATGTCTCCGGATGATTTGCATCGCGTACTGACTGGCGACATTTGCTGTAAAGCCATCTACAGCATCAAAACGAAGCGAAACCGGCGCACTTCCGTCCCGCACCAGATCCCGGCCGGTGTGGGCAGGAATCTGAAGCACCATAACCGCTTTATTGCCAAGCAGTGCCAGTTCACCATCCGCCGCCGAAGCAGACCAGCCCGTCAGCCGGAAATTTTCTGATGCGACAAACCGGTCAATCAGTGCCCGCGACTCCGGACTGTGATCATGATCCACGACAAAAAAATCGATATTACGGATTTCAAACGTAGCCGCATAGGTCAGTATCATCAGCTGAATGATCGGAACCACCAAGATAAAGCCCAACATCAGCCTGTTACGGAAGATCTGTAAAAACTCTTTTTGCAGTATAAAGAATATGATTCTCATGGTCACTCAAGACGGATTTTAAAAGATTTAATGCTTACAACGAACAGCAGCGACATCATGCCGAGGAGAATGAGCGCCTCCATCCAAAGCACTTCCAGTCCGACACCTTTGAGCATGATCCCCCGGATGATGATGAGGTACCATTTTGCCGGTACGATGTGACTCAGATACTGTAAAATCACCGGCATATTGGAAATTGGAAATATGAAACCTGACAGCAGGATGGTCGGCAGCAGGAGACCGGCGAGCGACATCATCATTGCCGTCTGCTGATCCCTGACAGCGTTTGAAATACGAAGTCCCAGTGCCAGAGCCGTCATGATGAACAGCAGCGACAACAGCGAAAACAGGATCACGCTGCCGCGAAACGGCACCTGAAAAACAACCAAAGCCACGACCAGTACGGTGAACACGTTCACGATCGACAACACAAGGTATGGCAGCACTTTACCTGCGATGATCTGCCTTGGATCAAGCGGTGACACAAGCAGTACTTCCATGGTTCCCATCTCCTTTTCCCGGGCAATGGCGATGGAAGTGAGGAATGCGGAAACAAGCATCAGAATAAAGGCGATAAGTCCCGGCACAAAAAGGTTTGCACTGCGCAGTTCGGGATTGAAAAGCATGCGCATTTCCGGTATGATGCCACTCGCCGCCAAACCGCCCGCACCTGATGTCATGCCACCCACACCCGACATTGCCATCCGGTTACGCATCTGCCACTCCTGCTGATATTCCCTGATGATATTGGCTGTATATCCTTCGAGTATCTGTGCCATATTGGGATCAGAGGCATCGGTCACAATAAGCACATCCGCCCTGCCCTCACGAATAAGTTTCCGGCCGAAATCACTCTCGAAAACAACAACATTTCGGGCAATTCCCCGCTGAAATACCTCTTCGATTTCGGCTTCACTTTCCAGCCATGCACTGAGTTGAAAATGTCCGGACGAGAGCAGTTTGCCGGTGATCTCACGGGTGACTTCGTCACGGGAATGATCCAGGATGGCGATATCGGCCCTGTTGAGCTCATTCCTGACAGCATAACCAAACAGTAAAAGCTGAGCCAGTGGCATTCCGAAGAGAATGAGCAGGGTCCGCCTGTCGCGGAAAATGTGCAGGAATTCCTTTTTTATGAAGCCCCAGAATGCCTTCATACCGAGCCTCCTCTTGCCAGTTTCACAAATACCTCATCAACGTTTTTGGCTCCATATGTTTTTCTGAGTCCGGCTGGCGTGCCAAGCGCGTCGATGCGTCCATCCACCATGATGGAGACCCGGTCACAATACTCGGCTTCATCCATGTAGTGGGTTGTGACAAAAACCGTAGTCCCACGGTCTGCCGTCTCATACATCAGGTCCCAGAACTGCCTGCGGGTTATCGGATCCACCCCGCCTGTCGGCTCGTCCAGAAACACGATGGCCGGTTCATGAATCACTGCCGTGGAGAACGCCAGTTTCTGCTTCCACCCCAGCGGCAGGTCACGGATCAATCGGTCTCGCACCCCTGCAAGATCGAGCCGTTCGAGCAGCTCATCCGTTTTGTGTCGTATGTCCCGGGTGCTGAGTCCATAAATCCCCCCGTAAAACCTGAGGTTTTCAAAAACAGTGAGATCGTTGAAAAGTGAAAACTTCTGGCTCATGTAGCCGATGTTTTTTTTGATGGATTCCGGGTGGGTGAAAACATCAAAACCGGCAACCTCTGCCCGGCCCGATGTCGGAATCAGCAGTCCTGTAAGCATCCTGATCGCAGTGGTCTTGCCGGCGCCGTTTGCCCCGAGAAAACCGAAAATTTCCCCGCGCCTCACCTCAAAGCTGATTCGATCAACAGCGGTGAAATTGCCGAACACCCGGGTCAGATCCTGCACTTCAATAATGCTGGCGTTACTGTTCACGTTCATGAATCTTTTATTGCCGGATTGTATCCGTCGTTAGTGCCTTCTTTGTGGCCGTGATTGTCATCGCCGATCGGGTCTCTGGTATCCTGCGTTGACATAAGCGAGATCAACGTATCCTCCACACCGGGGGTAATCTGTTCGATCCGGACATCATCAAAACCCAGCTGCTGCAGATATGACTCCAGCATCTCGGGTCTGAAATCTTCGCGCAGGTCCGTATAATGAACCTCGTCACCAAAAGTAAAGACGGAATGTGCATGCGTACAGGCACGGAGTGCCTTGAGCAGCTCATACCTGCGGCCGGAAGTGACCGAATAAAGCGGGCGCCCGAATTCACGGGAAATACCGGCCGGTGTGTTTACACTGAGAATTTCTCCGCGGTCCATAAGCGCCACTCTATCACATCGGGAAGCCTCATCCATATAGGGCGTTGATACCAGTATGGTCAGCCCGGAGACACGCAGCCGGCCAAGCATGTCCCAGAATTCCCGGCGCGATACCGCATCGACACCGGTGGTGGGTTCATCGAGGAAGAGGATATCCGGCTTATGGATGAGCGCGCAGCTGAGCGCCAGTTTCTGTTTCATCCCTCCGCTCAGATCCCCGGCACGCCGTTTTCTGAACGGCTCAATCTGGTGATAGATATCTTGGATCAGATGGTAGTTCTCCTCCACGGTGGTATTGAAAATGGTGGCGAAAAAGGAAAGGTTCTCTTCGACCGAAAGATCCGGGTACAATGAAAACCGCCCCGGCATGTAACCGATACGTCTGCGAAGGTTACGGAAGCCTGCAATCACGTCGATCCCGAGCACATGCGCATCGCCTTCATCCGGCAGCAGAAGGGTTGTCAGAATGTGGAACAGGGTTGTTTTTCCGGCACCGTCCGGACCGATCAAACCAAACAGTTCGCCTTCCGTGACCTCAAATGTGATGCCCCTGAGCGCCCGGATATCGCCATGGTTTTTTACAATGTTTTTGACGGTGACTGACATGATGTTCTTTATATTCGCTGTTCAATGGGTTCTCATTCTGTGCGATAATCCGGATCTGAACGTGCCGGTTTCCGGTCATTTGCTCTTAAAAACGAACCTCACCAGGCATGCCGATCTTCAGCTGTCCGTCATTGTGAACCCGCACTTTTATCGCATAAACGGTATTCACGCGCTCCTCGCGGGTCTGGATGGTGCGCGGGGTAAACTCACCCCGGGATGCAATCCACGAAATCTTTCCTTCCATTTGGTTGATGGCACCATCCGGCCCGTCAAACATGACGGTTGCAGACTGACCCAGTCGTGCCTCAGCCAGCTGTGATCCGCTGATATATGCCCGCAGATACATGGTATCAAGATTGGCCAGCTTAAATAACGGCATTCCGGGTGATGCCATTTCCCCCGGTTCGGCATATTTTGCCAGAACTGTTCCGGTTATAGGACTGCGTATGGCAGAGCGGTCAACTCGATCACGAAGTTCATCCATCTGTGCATCGATTACACGGGCTTCACTCCGTATGCTGTTTTTCTGTGCCTCCGAAGCATCAATCTGCCGTCGGAGCACCCGGATTCTTCCTTCCGTGTCATCAAGCTGGCGCTGCGTGGCCGCCCCGTCATCAAACATCCGCATGGTTCGCTCCAGCTCCACCCCGGCCACCGCTTTTTGCTCACGATAAATTTCTGACTGTGCTTCTGCATTCTGCAGACGCGAGAGTATCGCTGCTTTTTGTGATTCCAGCTGCCGCATCTGCAGGTTCAATGGGAGCGTGTCCACCCATCCCGCCACAAAATCGCTCTTCACTTGCACTCCCTCGCTGACATTGAATGCGATCAGCCTTCCGCCTGTTTCTGCTGAGACCATCACTTCAGTGGCTTCGAACGCACCCCAGGCGTCGGGAGCGTCGGTGCCGGTGCCGCAACCGGCCAGTATGATGGAAATGATGATGATACTGTTTGCTTTTGGCATGATTTTATTGGCCTGTTGTTGTTTGGTAATTTATCCACGCCCGGGCGAGCTCAATCTGATGCAAATCCCGGTTGATGACAGCCCTCTGTCGTTTATTGAGCTCGGCTATGTATTCTGCCGCCGTAATGACTCCATTTTTCAACCGGCTTGCCGCATCACTTACGATGTTTTCATGCAGCGCGATAATCTCTTGATCTGTCCGGATCGTCTCGCGGAGCCCGGCAATGTGTTCAATGTCAGCTTGCACCGCCATGCGCATGTTCCGGTTGAAGATTTCCTGCTGATTGTCGACGAGCCGCATTCGGATATGAATGATCTCACGCTCCCGGTCTTCCGTTCTCCAGTTCCAGAGTGACCAGCTTGCACGGACTCCGATGATGTACCAGGGCTGAAAGCTGTCCTCGAACATGTTGAGTCCGGGCCTGCCATAAGCCGCCTGACCAAATGCAGTGACACGCGGCCGATATGAGGCGGCTGCCACAGCCTCCTGCACTGTCAGCTCCGAGCGTTGTGCATCAAAAAACGCCATTTCGGGTCGCTGCCGGAAGTCGGGTTTTTCGAGCTTTTCGAGCTGCTCATTCATCAGCTGCCCGGGCACTTCCGGCATCTGCAAGACAATGTCTGCAGACAGTTCAGTATCCAGCAGCTCCGATAAAACCGTTACCGCAGCCCGTTCACGCGCCGTTAGTGAGCGTATCTGTTGCTTGATGCGAAGCTGCTCAGCCTGAATGATATCCGCGGCTGTTGACGGCGCCGCTCCATGTTCCACCTGCGAACGAATCTCCCGCAAACGCTGCTCCAAATCCTTGTCAGTGATCTCAAGCGCCGCTCGTTGCGACCTGAGGGCAAGAATGGCAAACCACGCATCATTGACACGCTCCTTTAAACTGTGCTGATCCACCCTGATCTGATTGAGTGCGACATCGGACCGGCTGTTTTCAAGATCACGGCGGGCACGGGTGCGGCCGCCATCATAAAGCCTCTGTTCCAAATCCAGTGCGATCTGGTAGCGATCGTGCGGCTGCGACGGCATGTCAAATCCATTAGTGGAAGCAGGCAGCTGGATGTCAATTTCTGTAACATCCGACTGGTACTGTGCCATGCCTGAGAGCGTAATGCCCGGCAGACGACCGGCATTCACGTTTTTTATCCGCAGATCACGGATTTCCCGCTGCATGTCCGCCTGATCCGACAGGGGAAAACGCTCCCTGACCAACGAATACGCCATATCGAGGCGCAATGTATCGGTTACAGACGCATTCTGCCCAGGAACCGACAATGCACCCTGCCCGGAACCGGGAGGGAAACCCATTCCCGCTGCCGGAATAATCAGCGCCAGTAATAACAGGTAGTTTCTCATTTTTTCGTTATCTAACAGGCTGAATGGATCTGCGGCATCCTTGCATTACGAGACGGCATGCCGCGACCCATAATCCTTAAAAAGTACGCGTAAAAGGTATTCAATGATCTCCGATTCCCTGTCCATCAGGAAATCCCTGTACTCTTGTTCGTCCTTGCCCAGCAACAGACGTATCATGGGCCGCCCAACGAACGGGAAGACGCACATGCTGATCATGCTTAGGATGTATTGCTCGGGATCGACCTTATTCAATTCCCCGCTTTCCATTCCGTGCCGGATCTGCCGGATAAACACGCCAAGAAACATTGTCTCCCTCACACCGTGTTCACCATCCGGCCTTTCAGCCGATGCCTCATCATACCTGTCCCCGATCCCCGGCACATTCTGCTCCAGCAGTGAAATCAGACGGCCGGGATTGCTGGACAGCTCCTGCATGATAAACAGCGGCAGACCGGGATTCTCCGTGAGCGTTTTGATGTATGAACCTACAAACGTCCGTATGCGAACTTCCAGGGAGAGTGACGGATCCCTGAGAATTCCGACAAGTGGAACCAGAAACAGTTGTATATCCTCCCGGAACACGGTTTGAAACAGTTTATTCTTGCTGCGGTAGTAATAGTGCAGTGAGGCTTTGTTGATCCCGGCTTCGTCTGCGATTTCCTGCATTCGTGCACCGCCAAATCCCGAGCGCTGGAACACCTTGCGGGCTGCTTCCAGTATGATCTGATCCGTCTGTACATCCTGTTTTGTCATCCTGCACTTCGTTTGATTTTTTGGTTTGACTAAATAGTCAAATCAAATGTACGATCCAGACAGGAGCAAGTCAAGAGAAATTTAACCATATGGTTAAATTATTCAGTCAGGTCTTTGTCTGCGGCTCTCCCGGCCTGCCGCATCACATTGCCGGCGGTCACGGCATATACGGGTGTAACCGGCACGCCGGCCGATCGTAGCGCCCGAGCTGTCCAGACGTTGGATGTCTTGGGAATATAGTATCGTCCCCGGGCTTTGAAAAAGGCACTGTTGCCATAGCGTCCGTAGGTATGGTAGATAGGCTTTCCATCATCATCCCGGCGGAAATAGTGTGCTACAAAATCCGTCAGTTCATCCATTCCTTCCCCGGAAACATGCAGCGTAACGACGTTTGCGCCGGGAAAATAATCGGCAACCGGTACATCCATGCCCACCACATGAAGCACACTTCGGCTGGGCCAGAAAATCGCCCTGAGCAGTACCCAGAACGGCGGATCAGGGTCGGGATAATATTTGTCGTCTCCCCAGCCGATCTTCAGAAATTCCGCATCAGGCATATGTTCATGTTCGGGAAAGGCATCACTCAGATGTTCGGTTTCCACAACCAGACCCGCATGCCATCCCACATGAACAACATATACCGAAACCGGACGCTCATCAACATCTTCGGGATACAGTTCAGCAACCGGACCCAGGCAGCCCGCCAGGACGGCGGCAACAGCAATACCCACAAACCGGTTGATTGGCGTATCGGAGAAAAACGTCACCATGTGCAATGAAATTTCAATGTCTGATGTTTTACACTCAAAATAACAAACTTCGAAACAACTGCCCTATGGAACAGTTGCCCGTTCGAAAATCAAATCATAGATAACTATGGAACTTGGAATTTACACCTTTGTCGAAAATACACCGCTGGAGGGTAGCGGGAAAACACTCACTCCGCAGCAACGGATGCGAAACCTGATGGAGGAGGCCGAACTGGCTGATCAGGCCGGACTGGATGTGTTCGCCATTGGGGAACATCATCGGCAGGAGTATGTTTCGTCTGCACCGCCTGTAATTCTTGCGGCGGCGGCGGAGCGGACCAAAAATATCCGTCTCAGCAGTGCGGTGACTGTACTCGGCTCAGATGATCCGGTTCGTGTGTTTCAGCAGTTTGCCACACTCGATCTGCTTTCCGGCGGACGCGCCGAGATTATGGCCGGACGGGGATCGTTCATCGAATCGTTTCCGCTTTTTGGATATGAACTGCAGGATTATGACGAAATTTTCGCTGAAAAACTGGAGTTGCTAATCCAGCTCAGGGAATCTGAACGCATTACCTGGTCGGGCAGGCACCGGCCATCCATCGATAATCGCGGGGTATATCCGCGGCCTGTTCAAGAGCAGCTTCCGATCTGGGTGGCCGTGGGCGGGACGCCGCAGTCAGCAGTACGGACCGGTGCGCTTGGGCTCCCGATGGCCATCGCGATTATCGGAGGACAACCAGCGCAATTTGCCGGTTTTGCGCAACTTCATCGCGAGGCTGCACAAAATGCAGGACATGAAGTTCCGGCAATCAGCATAAATTCACACGGTTTTATCGCTGATGACTCGCATCAGGCCAGGGACGACGCATTTCCGGCGTTCAAGGACACCATGGACCGTATTGGCCGGGAACGGGGCTGGTCCCCAATGTCACGTGATCAGTTTGATGCATCCTGCACGAGGTACGGTGCCAACCTGGTCGGAAGTCCGCAGGAAGTGATCGACAAAATACTGTACCAACATGAGATTTTCGGTCATCAGCGATTTCTCCTGCAGATGACGGTGGGAAGTATTCCGCACAAAAAGGTACTGCGATCAATAGAGCTGTTCGGCAACGAAGTAGCACCTGCGATACGCAAAGAGATCACAGTCACGTCATAATCCGACAGTCTGAACACGTACAGTCGGAACACGTACTCTTGCTGCAACCCCGCCTGTATACACACTCGTGGATGATCACTCTTCTGATCACTCATCCCGGAATCAAATAAAGTGATTGCGGTTACTTACTTAACTACATCCACCACTTCAATTTCAAATGTAAGGTCTTGTCCGGCAAGGGGATGATTGGCATCCAGCTGAACGGCCTGCTCTGTTACATCCGTGATGACGACCGGTATTGCACCGCCGTCTTTTTGCTGAATCTGGAGCTGCTGTCCAACTTCCGGTTTGATGTCCGGCGGAATCTGGTTGCGCTCGACATCAATAACCATATCCTCGCGCTTTTCGCCGTAAGCCTCATCAGACGGGATGGTAACCTTGCTGGAGTCGCCGACATCCATGCCGACCACCGCTTTTTCAAAGCCCGGAATCAGCTTGCCCTCACCAATGGTGAATTCAAGCGGTTCGCGTTCTTTAGACGTATCAAAAACCGTTCCGTCTGCTATGGTTCCTGTGTAGTGTACTTTTACGGTGTCGCCTTGTTTTATAGTAGCCAATGTATTTATGCTTTTGGATTCGTATTTAACGTTCGCCTCATTAACTGATACAGGCTGGGGATATTATATGCGAACGTTATTTTTTTCGATTCAAAATAAGAACGCATGCCTGCAGGAGGCGACAGGGATATTTCTGCACTTCATGAGGTCAGGTAGTACGTCAGAAGACCCGGTGCTGAGTGGCCCTGCTTCATCACTTTAACACCGGCATCAGCTGCCGGGTTCCGTGTCATCAGGGCTCCAACTCATCAGGACTCCCGGAGTCCAGGACTCCAGACTCCGGTTCTCCAGACTCTGGTTCTTCAGGACTCCAGTTCTTCAGGACTCCAGTTCTTCAACCGACTGCGAATCACTTCTCCAACTTTATCGAAGCCAATACGTTCCTGCTTCATGGAATCACGGTCGCGTATGGTAACCGTATGGTCTTCAAGTCCGTCAAAATCGACGGTTATACAGAACGGCGTGCCGGCCTCATCCAGGCGGCGGTACCTTTTGCCGATCGAACCTTTCTCATCATACTGCACCTTGTAGTCCTCGGACAGATCTTCCAGTATCTTTCGGGCCACTTCCTGAAGCTCCGGCTTTTTGATGAGCGGGAAGATTCCAGCCGTAACCGGCGCAAGCCTCGGGTGCATCTTGAGCACGGTACGCGTTTCAACCGAGCCCTCCTTGTCGCCGGGCACCTGCTCCTCGCGGTATGCGTCGCACAGCACCATCAACAGGGTGCGATCGAGTCCGACCGACGTCTCAACGACATAGGGTATGTAGCGCTCCTGGCTGCGCGGATCGAAATATTCCATCTTTTTTCCGGAAAATTTCTGATGCGCCCCGAGGTCGAAATCGGTTCGGTTGTGAATGCCCTCCACTTCCTGCCAGCCTATCGGGAACTCATACTGCACATCCACGGCCTCTTTGGCGTAATGGGCGAGCTTGTCTTCAGGATGGTCATGGAACCGGAGTTTGGACGGACGGATACCGATGCTCTTGTGCCAGTTCAACCGCTCCTGTTTCCAGCGCTGGTACTCTTCGGAGTCGGTGCCGGGCTTCACAAAATATTGCATCTCCATCTGCTCAAACTCTCGCATGCGAAATACAAACTGACGCGCCACCACCTCGTTTCGGAACGCCTTGCCGATTTGTGCGATGCCGAACGGAACCTGCTGCCGGGTGGTATTCAGCGCGTTAATAAAATTGACAAAAATGCCCTGAGCCGTCTCGGGACGGATGTACACCTCCGATTCCTCACCGGAAGCGGTTGCCCCAAATTGCGTCTTGAACATCAGATTGAACTGCCGGACTTCGGTCCAGTCGAAGGCGCCGGAATCGGGACTCTTGATCTGCTCTTCCATGATGATATTGTACAGATCCTCATTTACCGATTTGCGCGTACCGGAGGTATCGAGCAGGTTCTGAATTCTGGCGGCATTCTCCTCATCTCCGTTCTGGCGCAGTTTCTCGATATGTTCCTCGATAAGCAGATCGGCACGATAGCGCATTTTAGACTGCTTGTCATCAATCATCGGATCACTGAAACTGTCAACGTGTCCGCTCGCTTTCCAGACTTTGGGGTGCATCAGAATCGCCGCATCCAGCCCTACGATGTTCTCATGCTTCTGGGTCATAGATGACCACCAGGCATGGTTCAACTTGCGCTTGAGTTCCACACCAAGCGGACCGTAATCGTATACGGCACTGAGTCCGCCGTAAATTTCAGATGATTGAAAAATGAAGCCGCGTGCTTTGGATAGTGAGACAATTTTGTCCAGTCGGTTTTTTGAAGCCATAATGTTGTTTATGCGTGAATCCGGTCAAATATGTGATAGATAATGTCTTTTTAACCTGCTGGTGCCGTCAAATACCCGGTTTTCCAGCAAACATTAAATATACCGTATTTTTTCGGGGGATGAAAACCGCACCGGACCTCGCCAGGACGCATCAGCCGGGAAGCCGCCATCCGGTCACTCCCAACGCAGACATCCGCAGACTCAAACTCAGACTCCTCCTGATCCGCCATTCTCATCCGCATCCTGATCCACCATCCTAATCCACCATCCGCATGACTGTGCAATCTCCGGATAGCTCAGAGGCGTCTTGCATATTCAGCAAGCCTTACTTTCGGCCTGCCCAGCTTCTTCCAGACGGAATCATCGGGCTCTGACTCGGGATGATTATTCATTGCTTCCATGATGTGTGCCAGATAGTGAACCTCGCCATTGACCGCCCCCATCATTTTAATCAGCCACATCGGAACCCTGGTGATCTTGAGCGGCCCGCGACGATAGTTTTTTATAAATTCAAGAGCGGCATCACCAAAAGTCAGTGCTTCGGTTCCCTGAATATCATAAAACTGATCGGACGAGTCATGATGCCGGAATGATTCGGCCACCATCCGACCATAGTCGGCTCCTGCTATGAAATGCATGGGCTGACGTGATTTTCCAACCAGCATCAGGCGCTGTCCCTGCAGTATGCCACCCTGGTCCATGGTCTCCATGAAGCTGGATGGATAAAAAATCGTCACCGGCACGGAAGCCTCCATCAGCATCTTTTCCGCCCACCGCTTGATCTCAAAAACCCACCAGTTGAATCCGTTTGAGCCTTGATACCGCTGCACCAGCGAAGAAATGGCAGCAACGCGCCTGATTTTGCGGCCATCAGCATTACCGCCGGCGTTCTCTGTATTGGATGATCCATCATCCTTTCTGTTTATCTTCCCGACAACCTCAAGCACATTCTCCAGCCCATCCCGTTCGGCAATGAATGTATCGTGCTTTTTGACATCCGGACGCGTGGAGAGATTCAGATAAACTGCGTCGGCGCCCTCGAGCGCTGCAGCGATATCCTCTTTATTGACAAGATCGCCTACCTTCAGCGTCACCTTCTCCGGCAGTTTGGATGCCGCCCTGCCCGTGTCACGCACCATGGCCGTCACATCATATCCATCATTAACCAACTCCCTGACAACCGGCCTGCCAAGCATACCCGTTGCGCCAAATACCGTAATTTTTCTAATAATATCTTCCATGCATATTCTCACACATCTTGCTGCGTTTGTTCCACCGGACGCTTATCCCTGTGTTTTTCACCCGGTTTTTTCTTCGGCATATGCTTTCCGTCATACTCCGGATGGTCGTCGCCAGTGGATGCAGGGTAACCGGACTCACCGTTGCCCGCGACACCGAAATCCGGATCCATGGTATGTCCGGTGACCCAGGCTTTGAACATTTCTCCCCAGGAATTTATGATCAGGTACAGACTGGGAATAATGAAGAGGGTGAGCAGTGTTGATATCAGCAGTCCCCCGACCACGGCGATTGCCAGCGGACGCATCAGCTCGGCCCCTTCACCCAGTCCGATGGCCAGCGGCATCATTCCGAAAACTGTAGTAAGCGTGGTCATCATGATGGGCCGGAACCGGATGCCGCCTGCCTCCACTACCGCCTTGAACGGATCGAGTTTCTGCTCGCGCCGGCCGATTTCAATATACTCCACCAGCAGAATGGCGTTGTTGACCACAATGCCGACCAGCAGTATGACCCCCAGCATCACCGGTGCGCTCAGATTGGTCCCGGTCACCCAGAGCATCAGTCCGACCCCAATCAGGGCCAGAGGCACTGCTGTCAGGATCACAAGCGGGTTAGCCAACCGTTCGTACTGCACCGCCAGAACCACAAACACCAGGAAAATAGCCAGCAGGGTCACCGTAATCAGATTGCGCTGCGTCTCGCGGATCACCTCCTCCTCCCCGCCGTATATCAGACTGTAGCCTTCCGGGAGATTGTAGGACGCCATGCGCTCACGGATCTGATCGTTCACCGTACCCACATCGCTCACGGCCGTATTGACTTCACCATTAAGCCGGATGATACGCACCTGGTTTTCCCGTTCAATGTGTGCAGGTCCGTCTCCCAGCGAGAATGACGCCATCTCGGATACCGGAACAGAACGGCCGTCGCTGCGCGGCAGGAGAATTTCACTAAGCTGCTCATCGTCGCGCACTTTCTGGCGGTCATACATCACACGAATATCATATTCCGTGATGCCGGTGGAAAATCGTGTCGGAACGGATCCCAGGACTGCTGTGCGCACGGCGTCTCCGATATCGGCGCTTTTGAAACCGTGCGACGCCGCCCGCTCCCGGTCGACGTTTACATTGAGCACCGGACTCCGGTCATCCCGGCTGATGTCAAAATCCGCAAGCCCCTCGATGCCGTCCAGATGATATAGCAGATCGCGGCCGATGCGGTCAAGTTCCCCGATATCGTCGCCGACAATACCGAGTGAGATATCCGATCCGGCCAGGTTGGTCCGGATGCCGCGAATGCTGGGCGGCCGCACAAAGATGCGCGCCCCGGGAATCGCCAGGCTGTCAACTTTATCTTCCATCCGGGTAACCCACTCCATTGCATCCATATCCCTGTCGCTTGCCGATGCCAGCTGAATGCTGAAACGCGCCGTTCCGGGCCGCTCCGAAATGACCCCGCCGCTGAGGTGCCCGCCGGTCATGCTGAACACATCCTGCACGTGCGGCATTTCGTTGATGGCACTTTCGATCATCAACGCATATTCGTTGGTGACATCGGGCGGGGCACCGGGCGGGAGTCCCATCCACACCGAAAAAAGCGCATCATCGACCTGGGGCAGGAATTCGTTGCCGAGGTTATCG
Organism: Balneolales bacterium; assembly: GCA_007134845.1. Classification (GTDB taxonomy): domain Bacteria; phylum Bacteroidota; class Rhodothermia; order Balneolales; family Natronogracilivirgulaceae; genus SKNL01. Next base: position 34,549 of record SLKA01000020.1, on the reverse strand, counting down.
GTGAGCCGAAGCACACCGAACAGCGCCAGGAACGAAACTATCACAACGACATACCGGTACCGAAGCACCCGGGACACTGCCGATTTATAGCCGTTGGTGATGTGGTGCATGCCCCGGTTGAACCCGCTGTTGAACCGGCTGCGGTCAATGCCGCTCCGGAAACGAACCTGTGACAGCAGAGCTGAGAGCATGGGGACGAGCGTAAGCGCAACGGCCAGCGATGCTACAATCGCAAAGGAAATGGTCAGGATAAGCTCCCGGAACAGCATGGCGGCCAGACCGGTGATCAGCAGGAACGGAACCACAGCGGCCAGGTTGGTCATGGTGGATGCGATAATGGCAGAAGATACCTCGCGTGATCCCTCGTGGGCGGCCTGATCGGTCATCTTGCTTAACTGTTCGCGATGACGAAAAATATTCTCCAGCATCACAATGGAGTTGTCGAGCAGAAGCCCGACTCCAAGTGCGAGTCCGCCAAGACTCATGATATTCAGTGTGATATTGCTCATCCCCATCATGGTGAAAGTAGCCATGATGGCAATCGGGATGGAAAGTCCGATCACAAAACCTTTGCGAAGCGAGCCCAGGAACAGCAGGACAATCATCATGGCGAGCACTCCCCCCAGGACCGCTGCCGTACTGACCGCACTGATGGAACTTCGGATGAAAAAGGATTGGTCGGTGGTCGGAGTGAAGATTATGTCATCGGGGATGAAGCCGCTGCGCTGCAGGCTGCGGAGTTCCGCGCGCACACCATCGATCACCTGAACCGTGTTGGCATCCGGCAGCTTGGTGACCGAGAGCCGCATGGCCGGCTGGCCATTCAGCCTCACGAACAGTCGCTGGTCCTGATGGGTGTCCCTGACATCAGCCACTTCACTGACCGGAATTATGCGATTGCTTCCGGGCACAGAAAGCATCACATTGGCAATGTCATCGACCGTGCGGAACCGGGCATCGGTCTTGGCCATCACATCAAAGCGGTGATCGGTAACCTGACCGGCAGCAATATCACGGTTTTCCTCCCGCAATGCATCCAGGATATGGGTTGCCGTCAGTCCATAGGAGACCAGACGATCCTGATCGAGTACCACCTGCATCTCGCGCACCTGTCCGCCGGCTACTTCCACGCCGCCGACGCCATGGATTGACTGAATTTGCGGCGCCAGTTCGTACTCCAGCCAGTCACGCACTTCGATGGGCGAACGGACGGTGGAGCTGAACCCGGCTTCAAAGACCGGGTCCTGCGCAGGATCAAACTTGTAAAGCCGGGGCGGTTCGATGTCGGGCGGCATCTGGGTTCGCGCCAGCTCCAGATTCCGCGAGGCATCCTGAAGCGCCAGATCGATATTCGTCCCGTATTCAAAAATCAGGTTGACGTTCGTCCGGCCTTCGGAAGCGCGGCTGGAGATCTCGATCAGATTTTCAGTGGATGCCAGATTGCGCTCCAGTACCCGGGTGATCTGCCGCTCCATCACTTCCGGTGGGGTTCCGGGATAGTTGACTGTAGCGCGGATGGTCGGATAATTGATCTCGGGCAGAAGATCGAGCGGCAGGCGGTCCAGAAAGAAAAATCCCAGCACGATGACAACCGATGTGATCGCCAGAGTCCCGACCGGACGGCGGATGGCCCCGCTTGACAGGCCGCGCTGCTCCTCACGACCGTTTGAAGATGTTTTTTTATCGTAATTCATGATAATTGCTCCATGTCTTCGTCTTCACCGCCAGCCGGGTCACCGCTCTCCCGGGTTGCCGGCATGCCATCCTCACGCTCCCCGACCCAGCGGGTCACACGTACATAGAGATCCTCACGGAGGTTGGTGGGGTTGGCTCCGACCACTACATCTCCGGCCTGGAGTCCGTCCCTGATTTCGGTCCAGTTCCTGCGGGAAATGCCGGTTTCGACATCCCTCCGCTTCAGCTCGTCGTTTTCATCGATGATGTATACAAAAGTTTCATCTCTCCCGGAGGCAAGCAGCGATTCGCTCGGGACGGTAAGCACATCCGGTCGGTGATCCGTGGTTAGCTGTACCCGGGCCAGATAACCCGGCCGGACATGCACATTCCCCGATCCCTGTTCAATTTCCACCTCAACCGTAATCAGCCGGCTGTCGTCTTCGGCAGCCGGGAAAATGCGCCGAATGAATCCGTTGAATTCGGTGGCGGGAAACGCATCAATCCGGATGGTTACGGGACCACCCCGTTCAAGTTGCACCACATCTCTTTCTGCAATGCCGATGCGGGTGACCAAAGTGGATAGGTCGGCCAGTCGGAACAATTGTTCATTGGATGATACGGCATCACCGGTTTCCACGTATTTGCTTGTAATTACGCCATTTTTGGGTGCACGGATCTCCCCCAGTCCCACGCGTGTACGCCACAGTTCCACCTCGCTTTTTGACACCTGCTTTTCTGTCCGTGCCTCTTCATAGGCAGCCGCTGACTCCGCATCACGCTCCCGAAGCTCCCGGATGCGCTCGTAACGGGCCAGGGCATAGTCATACTGCGCTTCGGCGCGTCGCAGTTCGGCAATCTCCTCCTCCACATCCAGCCGGACCAGTAAATCACCTGACCGGACGGCATCCCCTTCCTTAACATGCAGCTCCGTCACCAGTCCGCTCATTCGGGAGGCGATTTGGCTTACGGTAACCGGCTCCACCTGTGCCGACACCGAAATGTGACGTGACAAGTCCATGGGAACCAATCGATATCCGGCAATGGGCGTGGCAGATGGAACCTCTTCGTTGCCACGGGCATCATCATCTGAACAGGATGAGACAAGCGGAATGAACAGTACAAATATTAACAGGAAAAAGACAGGAAGTTTCATAAGCTTTAAGGTCATAAATATACCCGTTATTTCATAGGTAACGATACCCGTGTTATCATCGTGCCGTTTTACATGTAAAAATTTGTATAGAAAAGTCGGAAATCGTCATGAGATCATTGGATTTTGCTATTGGTATTTTTATCTTATTTGATTGTGGAACTGGTGGAAATGCCCTGAGGGCGGAATTATGAAAAGGACTGAGCCGCAATAACTAAGAACGGGCATGGAAGGTATTACTATATTTTTTTTACTGTTAATGAGACTTTAGGATTTTATTATGGCTGAATATCGTGTTGGTGTGCTTGGAGCTACAGGAACTGTAGGACAAAAATTCATTCATTTGCTGCACAATCACCCCTGGTTTAAAGTATCCGCGCTGGGTGCCTCGCAACGCAGCGCCGGTAAAAAATATCGCGATGCAACCAACTGGATCGAATCGACCGAAATGCCGGATGTGATTTCCGAAATGACGGTTACCACTTGTGAGCCGGATCAGATGGATGTCGATTTTGTTTTTTCCGGACTGGATGCGGCTATTGCCGGAGATATTGAAAAATCGTTTGCCGGGGCTGGTATACCCGTCATCACAAATGCCCGTGTTTACCGTCAGCATGAAACCGTACCACTGATGGTGCCCGAAATCAATCCGGATCATCTTGAACTCATCCGGGAGCAGAACTTTGATCCTGATGGCCGGGGGTTCATCGTTACCAATCCAAACTGCGTATGCATTCCTTTGGTGATGGCCCTTAATCCGATTGCGACTGCCTTCGGTGTGGAGTCGGTCATACTGACATCCATGCAGGCTGTTTCCGGTGCGGGGTATCCCGGTGTTCCCAGTCTGGACATTCTGGGTAATATTGTGCCTTACATTGGCGGCGAAGAAGAGAAGATCGCCCTGGAGCCCATGAAACTGATGGGCAAGCTGGAAAACAAGAGAGTGACTCCGGCCAATTTCCCGATCCAGGCTACTGCAACAAGGGTTCCGGTTGTTGACGGACACCTGCTTTCTGTTGCTGTCAAACTGAAAAACTACCCCGGTGATATTGAAAAAGTGAAGGAAACGGTGCGCAACTGGAGAAGTCCTATTGCCGACCTTAATCTTCCCTCCGCGCCTCAGAAACCGGTTCGCCTTTATGACGATCCCCGCTATCCGCAGCCCCGCCATCAATCGCTGGCTGAAAACGGACTGCAGGTCGGGATGGGACGACTCAGAGCCTCGAGTGTGCTCGACATCGCATTTACCGCATTGGGCCACAATACCATCCGCGGAGCAGCCGGTTGTGCAATCCTGAATGCGGAACTTCTTCACGCAAAAGGCTACTTGAAATAAGAAACTGCCCACTGCAGGTAAATAACAGGGATTTGTAAGCACTGCAAGTTGTAAGCACTGCTAGGAAGCAACCTGGCCTGCATGGTTTTTATATCCTTTTCTCTGCACACCTTTCTCGGCACATCATTCTCTGCACACCAAAGTTGCATTATATCCCGAAAAAAGCGCTTTTATTGTTGCTTTTGAATAAAACTCTTGCTACGTTAGGAACAACCTACAGTCAAATATTATTTCGTATCAAAAAAGGGGTGTTGTTCTGTGATTTCTGTGTAAGGAACCGTTTTTTAGATTATCTGTATAACCGAACAGATTAACACCAACCGATCTATTCATTGGGAAGTCGTGAAGGCGCATTTCTACAGTCCTATGGGGTTGCGAGGGGAACACCTCGTAACCCTATTAAATCGTTACTTCAAACAGCATGAACGTGCCGGTGCATGGCGGTGCAGAAGATTCCTTGCAATAGTATTCACCAGGACTTTCATCAGGCACATATTATTGATTTTGTTGACGTCAGGCGTGGTGCCACTTCTTTTTTCGCTCATCATGGTGCTCACGCTCACCGATAGTTTCGCTTCACCGCCGCTTTTCAGCACAAGCTTCACAGAGCCGTTGAACGAAGAAAACTGGCAGGGCGACTTGTCCTTTTTCAGGACAGAATCCGGTCAGGATCCCGGCATGCTGAGGCTCGATGCCCCCCCGGATATCGGAACAGCATATATTGCAACCCGGAATCCATATCATGCCGTCCACTGGGAATGGTATATCCGGCAGAATTTCACCCCATCCAACAACAACAGGGCATTCATCTATTTAAATGCAGAAACCGGCATTCTGGATGATCAGACCAGCGGGCTTGCCGTCAGAACTGGCGAAAACGGCACACCCAAACATTTCCGCTTGTTTCACTTTGGCAAGGGAGGTGCATCAACTGAATTATTGAAAAGTGATACTCGAATCGAAGCTGACACCGGTTACCGGATACGTGTCTTGCTGACACCAGATGATGAACTTCATCTTTACCTGGCTGAGGGCAGACACAATACACCGTTGCTTCAACCGGAAAAAGCATCAATCCCGGAAATAAGTGAGATGCCTCACGGCCACTTCGGCTTTCGCACTCGCTACACCGCTACCCGCAGTGACCAGTTTTATTTCAGTGATGTCTGGATTGCAAAAAACCTGCCAGAACCCGATATCACTGACGTTTCGACCTCGTCCCCGTCCGATCCGCATTATCCGGATGATACACCCTGGCAGCAACAGACGCAGGGAACAGTCATTACACTTACATTCAGCATACCGCCGGATTCCACTGATCTGGCTCCCGGACTTTTTCAGCTTGACAACGGACTCCATCCGGATGAAATTCACTGCGGGCATCCGCAAATCTGCTCGCTTCTGTTTCGCACTCCACTGTCATCCGGGGAACACCGGTTGCTCACAAGTGCGTACAATACAATCTACGAACAGCGATCCGAACCGGAAGAGGCAGTCATTCTGGTAGCCGGTCAGGCCAATGCCGGAGATGTGATCATCAATGAATTCATGTACCGGCCACCGGCAGAGCTGGCTTCCTATGTTGAGCTTGTTAATACATCGAAGAAGCTGCTCAACTTGCGAAACTGGAGGCTGCAGCGCAGAGCACTTGCTTCCGAACCGGAACGATTCATATCCGGTAATGACCTATTTCTGCGACCAGGGGAATTTCTTGTGCTGACCGACGATGCTTCAGCCCTGAAAAGAATGCCCGATGCGATCAACATCCACGAAATGAGCAATTTGCCACGGTTTAATATTGCTTCAACCGATGAAATACGGCTGTTTTCAGATGGGCATAACCTCATTGATTCCCTGCAATACCAACCATCTTCCTGGGGTGGTTTTGAAGTAGCCCTTGAGAGAAAGTCATCTGATGTTCCCGCATGGATCCCGTTGAACTGGGCTGAATCTCTATCGGAGTATGGTGGCACCCCGGGCCGGCCCAACTCGGTCCGGCCGCCCGATACTCCACCCGTTTTGTTAAACATCGACTATTCCAGCTCTACTGCCATCTCGCTGACTTTTTCCAGGATGCTGGATGCCTCATCGGCAACTGACCCGGATAATATTATCCTCCTCGCCATGGATGAAGCACATTTCAAAACAAGGGAATCAGATTTGTCATTACTCCGGAATACCGGCAGAGAAATCTCTTTAACAGCCGTATTGACCCGTGCGGAAACCATCACCCTGATGCCATCAAACCCGCTGGACCACGGTACTCGTTACCTTGTCCGGCTGGATGGAATCCGGGATCTGTTTGGCAATGAGATCGAACCCACAGAAACGGACTTTCTGTATTATGACATTTCTGAAGCCGCAATGAATGATGTCATTATCAACGAGGTGCTTTACCGGCCAGATCAATCCCACAACCGTCGTTTTGTTGAAATTCTGAACAGGAGCAACAGAGTTTATGACCTCAGAGGCTGGAGAGTTGGCAGAAGCATTGGCTCTCCTGTTTCACTGACTGATCCGGAAATTTCTGATCCGGTTTTTCTGACACCCGGAGAAAAAATCGTGTTGTCGGAACCTGGCCTGATGCTTGCCGAACCGGGCATCACCAATGATATCGTACATATTGAGTTAAGTGGATTTCCGTCACTATCCCGCTTCGGCGACAGTGTTTATCTGTTATCCGCACAGGATGTAACGACTGACAGCCTCTCCTACCTTCCGAACTGGGGAGGTAACAGGGACGGTGTCTCTATTGAGAGAAGGGATCCTGATGGCGCCACTTCTGACCCGTCCAACTGGAGTGAACATCCTGACAGCCACACGGCCGGACTCAGAAATTTTCATTTCGAAGATGAACCCGAACCAGTGGTCATTCTGTTTGCCTCTAAAAAAAACGACCGCGAAATTGATCTGCACTTCAGCCGATTTGTACGCTCTGAAAGCCTGCAGCTGGTATCGCTTGATGATGACAGGTTATCACTGGCATTGCCGGATGGCACTCCGAAATACGCTTCGCGATTCACTTTCCGGTCCGGGGATGTGATTCAACGCCGATTTAAAAAAGTGCATATTCCATCCGTAATTGATTATGCCGGCAACGCAAGCACCCATCTTGAAATACCGCTTTCCTTTCCCCCGGAACCGGGTGAGATTATTATCAATGAGGTGATGTACCAACCGATTGCCGAGCGGTACAGCAGCAGGCCAGACCAAAGTGAGTACATTGAAATCTTCAACAGATCCGGACTTCACCTGCATATTGATAACCTCATCCTGCATGATCGGCCTGACAAAAACGGGCATGTCCGCAATCTCATACCTGAAAATCCCGATCTGGTTTCGCTGCCGCCGGAGAGATATGCCGTTTTTTATGCGGATACAAGCACATTGCAGCATGACACACGGCTATTCCGGGCATTTTCCATTCCGGAATCGGCAGGCGGATACTTCTTGCGCATTAACCGTCAAACCCTTGGACTGTCCACCCAGGGAGATGAACTGTATCTCTCGGATGGTTTGCACATTCTCGACTCGCTATGGTATCATCCGTCCTGGCATAATCCGAATATATCCGATGTCAGAGGAATCAGCCTTGAACGCATCAGTCATGATGTAATAACTCAAAACCGGACCAACTGGACCTCAAGTTCCTCTCATGAGGGTGGTACGCCAGGTTTTATAAATTCAGCCACAGCACCGGTTGCTGAGGATATTCACCACGGTCTGAAACTGGCGCCCAACCCCTTTTCGCCCAATGGTGATGGTCACAATGATCACCTGCTTATTCACTATCAGCTGGATGAACCGGATTATCTGATGCATGTCAGGGTATTTGACCGGCAGGGCCGGCTCGTCCGAACGCTTGCTGATGGTCTGCAGGCTGGGCGATCGGGAAAACTTGTCTGGGATGGTCGGACCGATCGGGGGCTCATGAACAGGGCCGGACTCTATATCATTCATTTTGAAGCTTTCAGCAGTAAAAACAACAACAGGAAAGCCTGGCGGGCTGTAGCGGTCCTGGCTGTGCCGCTTTGATCCATAAAACGATATACCCATCCTTCATGCATATACCCCCCCATTCATGCATATCCTGCCATTCATGCAAGGAGTATTAAAGGTCAGGCCGGCTGAAATGAGCCATCATAATAGCTGCTGCAACCGATGCATTCAGACTTTCAACGCCTGTGGAAGAACCCGCAGGGTCAATTCGCAACAGTCTGAAACCCATTGTGAGCAGATCTTGTGAAATTCCGTTGGCTTCATTGCCCACGATAATAATATCCTTGTCCGAAGGACTGATATCGCGAAACGGACGCGAACCGCTGCCTTTGTCAAGCAGATAAATTTGCCAACCCCGCTCCCCTGCTTTAGTCAGGAAGGAAGGCAGGTCGGTCTCCAGCCAGGGTATCACACCGGTAGCACCCGCTGTGCCCCGCACAACCTTTGGGTGAAACAGATCCACAGTACCCGGGGAAACAACAAGTCCCTCCAGCCCGAACCAGACTGCTGTCCGTGCCATAGTGCCCATATTGCCAGGATCCTGAATGCGATCACATGCCAGAAGAAGTCCATTTCTGTCGAGAAGTTCATCAACGGAAATGGCATCCGGGATGCTGCAAACAGCCATCAGCCCCTGTGAGGTATCCGTATCGGTCATTTTACTGAATACTGATGCAGAAACCGTATATACTGGCAGCTCGGACTGCCGAAAAAGCATCTGACGAATATCCGTTGCTTCATTACATTGCACATCAACCTGATGGTCTGCATCATTATCGTTGACATCAACTTCATAATCTGCGTCGTTTTGGTTGACATCAACCTGATGGTCTGCAATGGCTTTGTCCGGCGAGGTTTCGAGGCTGTCCCTGAATTCTCCCGTCATGATCAGCGAAACAACTTCCAAAACCCGGTTTCGAAGTACCTGCTCCACCGCCCGAACTCCCTCTACGACAAACCGGCGCTGCGCATGTCTTCCGGGCCGCTTGTGCAGCAAACGAATGGATTGGATCTGTTTTCTTGAAAGTGTTTTACCGGGAATCATCAGATCAAGTATAATGATTTATATCGGATTGAAGAGAAAATATTCAAAAAAAAGCATCAAAATATTTAAAAAAAAGCCATATTTGCAGACAAACCAAATGTACCTGCAACCATCATCATCTGATGACAATCGGGCTCCCAAACAAAATATTGCACCGGCATACTGCCCTGCCCCATGTAGTGTTGTACAATACAACGCAGACCAGGCAGACCAACGCAAGGATACCCTGTTTTCGGTTTCATTGTTTTTTTCCTGGTCTCAATCTGCGTTATCAGATCCTTTTTCTGATGATGGTAATTCTGTTTAATCCTATGCCAGCGAAAACCCAGCAATTGCCTTTGGGCATTGGCGGTGAAACCCATTTCAACCGGCAGCTTGACGCCATGCGCTGGCAATATCAGGGAAGTCTCAACTTTGAGTACAACCGTTTTCATTTGGATCTGATGAACGAATTCCGATCCCGGCTTTATCTCTCGGATGGAAGTGCACAAAATATCCAGGACGAAAACGAGCTGCGACTTGAACTGAGACAATGGATCCGCAACGACTGGGCCCTCACCGGAGAACTTCAGTCTTACAGTTTCACCACCACCCAACTTCGACAGGAAACCGGTCACGCCGGCATCATGTACCATCCTCATAAGGAAGTCGAGCTCTCCCTTATGGGAGGCTTCATGAGTGACCGGCGAAGTGACAATCTTGACCAGGGATGGTCAGGGCTGTTTCGTGCCCGAAGCAGGCCCTTCCGGGCGGGAGACTTTATCCTTCATCCCACAGCCGAAGCCCACTATGCTGATATTAGCCCCCGGCAGTATTCCACACTCCGATTTCAAACTGGAAGTGAATACCGTTATGAAGACTTTTTGATGCGTGGCGATCTCTCACTTTCAAGCGGAAGACGCGAAAGTTATCAGCCCAGCAGTTTCTTCAATCGCGGGCTGACCAATATCATCGAATCGATCCGCAACGACACCACCGCACTGGATCTTCTGATAAGGGTACCTGTCATGGAATCCCTTGGTCTAGAAATTGACCTATTCACTCTCAGCAACATCCGCATAGTGGAAAGCCGCCCGATAAAAGATGAGATAGATGAACCAATCTTCGATTCCCGAACCCAGCGCCGCGAATTACGGCTTCGCACATTGGTCGATTACACAATCCGCCGCAGCCGTTTTGCACTTGGCATGAACCTCGGTTACGTTAACCGGGGATCACGACTCATCAATATAGGTGATTTCCCGGAGGACCAGATCACCAGGAGAAATGAGATCCTTCGAAACTCCAACTTCGATCAGAGCAGACTGGAATTGTTCACGCACAACCGGTTTCGACTTTCTGACAGCAATGAGCTGCTATTTAACGCGCAAACCGGCATTTTGCGTTACGACACACCTGATATCAACCAGGACGACCGGGACGAACTGAGCTATCAGGTGCTGATTACAAACCGGCACGTTTTTTCCCCTTATTTCGACCTGACCATGCGTGCCGGTGGAGAGGCTACACATTATGTTTATCTCTCGGCAGCCCGTAGCATTGAAAACAACTGGCGACGCACTATCCGACTCGCCCCGGCAGTGCGCTGGCTCCCGCATGAGCGCCTGGAGCTGCGGAGCTCCTTTCTTGTGCGGGCGAACTACACGGTGGAGGATTTCCAACTGGAGGGACGGCCAAAAAACGATCAGTCATCAAGGGAGTACTCATTCCGCACCGATGCATCCTATTCCCTCTCCGATTCCTGGCAGATTACTCTTAGCGGCACACGCAGCGAACTCCGGATTGGCCGGCTGTTCTGGGACTCCTTCCAGGAGACTCCGACCGACACCCTTGTTACCTACGACATGGAAGCAATGGTCTACCATCAGACGGGTCATCATCGCATCGGGCTGGGCGGTCGCATATTCCTGCGTCGTGACTTTCTCCCGCAAGCAACCATTACAGCGGATGTGACTGATGAGAATGGGACCCGACAAGTCACAAGATCTGCGCCTGGTCTCCAACTATCCCGACAATATGGTCCCAGTATTGATATCAATCTCCGGTTTTTTTCCGGAAACCGTCTCATCATAAGTGGCTGGATGCAACGTCAGGAAGTGCGCCGCCGGCTTTACCTCACATACCCGGATGATATCGCCCCGGCTTTTCACCGCGAGGAGCGCCGAAGCTCCACCCGGATCTACCCGAACATGGATATAAGGGCCTTTTTTAATTTCTGAAGTTGCATGGTCTGAATGTCCGGTCAACAACTTCAGGCAGGCATGAAAAAGGCGTTCGCAAAAAGCCTCCGGAGCACTTTGAAAATATTGCTGTTTCCATTTTTTTGAAGTAGGTTTATCCAAGCAGCTGCAAAGCGGAAATCACAGAATATTATTAGTTTTACTAATCAAAATTACAGGAAAAATCATGGACTTAATAGAGCGACTTGGCATTGAGGCCGTAAATGACGGAACATGGATTGGAACTAAAAGTTACGGATGGGAACATCGTGAAAAAATCAAGAGCATCTCTCCTATTGATGACAGCGTAATTGCTGAAATCAGCTGGACATCAGAAGACCAGTATGAAGAAGTGGTGCAGGCAGCGCAGGCCGCTTTCCTGGAATGGAGAAAAGTCCCGGCACCGAAGCGTGGGGAGATCGTGCGCCAGATCGGTGAAGCGCTTCGCGAACACAAGGAAGATCTTGGCCGGCTTGTCACCCTCGAAAATGGAAAGATACTTCAGGAAGGACTCGGCGAAGTGCAGGAGATGATCGATATTTGTGATTTTGCTGTCGGACTCTCCCGCAAGCTCTATGGCTACACCATGCAGTCCGAACGGCCGGAACATCGTCTGTTCGATCAGTATCATCCGCTCGGTATCGTCGGTGTCATATCCTCATTCAACTTCCCGGTTGCTGTCTGGAGCTGGAACGCCATGATTGCAGCGGTTTGTGGTGATGTAATTCTGTGGAAGTCCTCAAGCAAAACACCTCTTACCGCCCTTGCCTGTCAAAAGCTGGCAGCAGAAGTGATGCGCAAAAACGATATGCCGGAGGCCGTTTTCAATCTGATCACCACCGACCGTGTGATCGGTGAAAAGATGGCGCTCGACAAACGGATTCCACTCATATCCGCAACCGGATCTACTGCAATGGGTCAGAAAGTCGGTCCGCAGGTATCCGCCCGCCTGGGCAAATCCATTCTCGAGCTCGGTGGTAACAACGCCATCATCATTACCGAACATGCCGATATTGAGATGGCTATTCGTGCAACCGTGTTCGGAGCAGTCGGGACAGCCGGTCAGCGGTGCACATCCACACGCAGACTCATCGTGCAATCTTCCATCTTCGAAGAAGTCAAGAAGCGGCTTATCGAGGTATACAAAAAAATCACTATCGGTGATCCCATGGATAAAAACATCATGGTTGGACCGATGATCGACTACGGTGCGGTCGAAGACATGCAGAAAGCTCTCAAATCTCTCAGGGATCAGGGCGGTGAGATTCTGTTTGGAGGAGAACCGATTGAAAAGGGCGTACCCGGACGCAATTATGTAACACCGGCATTGTGTCTTGCCAAAAACGAATATCCGATCGTTCAGGAAGAGACCTTCGCTCCGATCCTCTACCTGATTCGCTACGAGACATTTGACGAGGCAATCGAGATGCACAACGGTGTGCCCCAGGGACTCAGTTCGTCCATTTTCACCCTCAACATGCGCGAAGCCGAGCGGTTTCTCAGCGCCACGGGATCCGACTGCGGCATTGCCAATGTCAACATCGGGACCAGCGGTGCTGAAATCGGGGGAGCTTTCGGAGGTGAGAAAGAGACCGGCGGTGGCCGCGAATCCGGTTCCGATGCCTGGAAGTTCTATATGCGCCAGCAGACCAACACCATCAACTGGAGCAAAGAGATGCCGCTTGCACAGGGTATTAAATTTGATATCTGATCCGGGTCTGATCCCTGATATACAGTACGTTATCAACTCTGTGCATCATTGAGCTTATGAAGCCGGTGCATCATAAAGGGAATGAAAACGAGGTGCTCCGGCTTCATCATCACACTCCGCAATACCCTCAGCGTATCCTGATCTGCTTCGAGCTCCGGAAACAGCCGGGTTGCATCTATCCGGCCAAGTGACAGTGTGCTCAGAAACAGTTGATTGTCAGCCGGCACCGCATCCATCCCTTTTCTGAGTATTTCTTCCGATCTTTTGCTGACAGTGGAAAAGGATCCGGCCCGGGTGACCGGTGTATAGGTAACGATATCAAGTTCGGGACGCATTACCGGACGATAGCGATCCGATGCATCCAGTGCATCGTAAAGCCGCAAGGCCGCCCGCCGGCAATCCATCAGAATTTGCGGAAGTCCGGCAGCATTCACACCAGTTTTCCCCGTTGCTGATGGAAGCACAGACTCCGGCAGTAGCAGCTGCAGTGTAAACCAAAGGGCGACAGCCGCTGATCCGGCGCGGGAGCATTCGAGGCTGATTTCCCCCAGATGAAGATCGCCGGATGTGAAATAGGTGTAGGGAGAGTCATGCCGGTAAAAGCGTCCTATGGCCGGATCACGGAACATGACCGCACCGCATCCATATGGCTGCAAACCATGCTTGTGGGGATCAATCACAATGCTGTCGACACCCGGAAGCGCTCTCCAGGGTTCGGGGTCGATCAAACCGGTATCGCGGAGAAGATGGAAAAAACCGCCGTATGCCGCATCCACATGGATGCGCACATGATGTTTTCTGGCCCATGGCAGAATGCGGTGCAGCGGCTCCACTCTGCCCTGACCGGTTGTGCCCAGTGTAATCACTACCGTACCGGGCAGCGGACCGGCCGGATCAAGGCGTGTTGGATCCGGAAGTCCGTTCTCATCCTCAGGAAGCAATACGACAGGATGACGCAGCACCTGTCCCATTCTCTGATGGGTGTAATGCGCCTGGGTAGATACGGCAACGGGGCGATCGGGATGCAGCTCACGCGCCACCCAAAGCGCCTCCAAATTGGCGATGGTGCCACTGCTGGTGAGATGACCAAGCGCGTTCTCCGGGAAACCGACCATCTGCGTGAGCAGCCGGATCACCTCCTTCTCCATGAACGAAGCCTCGGGGCCACCATCAAGAGCATGGTTGTTCGGATTGATGGTCATGGCCAGCGCATAGGCAAGCCATGCCGCCGGATGGGGCGGCTTGAGCATCTGTCCGGCATAGAACGGTTCATGGAACGGATAATGCCGGGAGAGCCGCTCGATCAGTTTATCCAACGCGATATCCAGAACCTCTTCAGAAATCTGAAGGCTTGCAGTCTGACTTGCGGGATTTCCAGCAGCTCCGTCCCCACTCAGATTTTCACGCAAACGCGCCAGCAGTTCCGGCAATCGTTGTACATATTCAACTGGCAGCATGGCGTGCAAGGTTTACCTGAAGGAATAATTAAGTCCGACAGACAGGATCTGCTTGATCTGAAGTGCTTTGGTGATGTCATCATTGTACTGAATGGCAAACTCAAAGTTGGTGGTGAGGTAGCTGTTAATCCGCCCAACCAGCTCATTTGTTAAAGTCACATCGGTGCTCGGCAGGCTTTTCTGAAGATTGCTGAATGTCTCAATATACCCACTGTACTTCACATTGGTCCAGATTTCCCGTTCATAACTCATGATCACCGTAAAACCGGCCTCATTCCGAAACCATTCTCCCTGATCAAGTCCATAACGTTCTGAAAGTGATGTATCACGAATAAATGTCTGCCGCAGCGATATACCAAACATGGACTCAAAATCACTGCCAGGATCAAAAGAAAGGCCAATCGTTTCTGTTAGTGTTCCCGGGGCTAAAAACCGGGACTGGACAATTTCGAAACTGCGATCATACCCCTTGTCAAATTGTGTTTCAAAATTGACATTTGCGGTCAGGCTGAAACGTTCATCCGTAAAACGACGGCGAAACTGATTGCGCAGCCGGATCAGGTCTTCGCTCTTCCGAAAAGCACCACGATCCTGTCTGGTCCGCCCATAGCGCAAATCAAGGCGGAAGCCATATTGATACGGACCATCGGTGTACACGCCTGTGAACATCGTGCTTGCGACCACAGCGATGCGATCAACACCACCCTGTGCCCATTCCCGGTAATAGGCCTGCGATCCATTCAACCCCGACCGAATACGAATTTCCCAGTCTCCCTCCTCCTCTGGAGTACGAAGCAGATCATCGGTCGGCATGGGCAGTTTCTGGGCCGTGGCGGACTGAAACCCCGTCAGAATAACAAAAATCGAGATTAATAAAACATGCCAGCTGCGCATGATCCTAATAATTGCTAAATGCAGAAAATGTCGTGTATTGAAATGGATAATCCGATCTCTGAACATGGGAGCAACAGAACCGGTGCCGGATCAACATATCGCGCAAGGTGATGCGACAGGCTAACTGTTATTTCAAATCAGATGACAAAACCAAATAGTGGCGTTATCCAAAATTAAAGGTCAATATACTGATTCTTGCGCCGATATGTGAGAAGAATATTGCTGCAGAGACACAGCTTTTCCCGGCTATAGCGACATGCCATATCAGTAAATATCTGTGTCAGTCTGTTCTATTCTCCAAAAAAGGAGTAGCTCAAACCAAGGGATATGATTTGCTTGACCTGAAGCTCCTCTATGATATCGCTGTCATAAGCAAGGACAAACTCCACATTTGCACTGATGTATCGGTTGATCTGTCCTGCAATTTCATTGACAAAGATCATGTCTGTTTCCGATAGGGCTCTGTTGACATTGGTGAACGTTTCCACATAGCCGGAATAGAAGATATTCTCCATGATTCGGCGTTCATACCCGATGAGCAGGGACATGCCAGCCTCATTGCGAAAGGTTTCACCGGCATCAAGTCCGAAACGTGTGGACAGATCCGTATCGCTTACGATGGTCTGCTTCATCGCCAGACCGCCTTCAAAACGCAGGTTCTCCACAGGGTGGAAGCTCAGACCCAGCACCTCGGTTACGTAGGCCGGGGCCATGAAACGGGAGATCAGAATCCGCTCCTCACCCTCTTCGGGTATGGGGTTTTCGTATCCTTTGTCAAATTGCGATTCGAAATTGACGTTAAAAAAAGCACGGAGACGCTCATCCCGAAACTTGCGGCTGGCCTGATTGCGTATCCTGATGCGGTCATCACTCTTGATAAAGTCACCATCACCGATTCGGGTTTGGCCGTACCTCAGGTTGACATCCACCTTGTAAGTGTATCTATCCTTTGTGTACTCGGAAGAATAGGCCGTGGTCCCCAGAATGGCAATATTGTCGGTGCCACCCTGACTCCAGTTCTTGTACGTAGCCTGGGTCCCGGTGAGTGAAGAACGAAGATTGTGCTCCCAGTTGGATGTTTGAGCTTCTTCCAGAACCGGCTCACCGGTATCAGGATTCGGAACAGGTTCTGTCTGTGCAAAAACTGCAGATGCTGAAAAAATAACGGCGGCAAGTATGAGGATAATGGTTCGGTCATTCATTTTGGCTGTGGTTAGATTGCAAGGTATGGATCTGATGATAACAGAGAAATCACAGGTTGATGCAAATAGTAACATACGAAGAAGCTGGAGTGGAAAAATGGCTCAGGTGAGACTGGAAACCGATGATATCAACCAAACTCCCTCGGCCTTGCCATCCTCGGATAACCGGCAATGCACATGCTCCTTAAGCTTGGTAGGACAGTAAAGGCCGAGATAGCGAATATCAACCGGATAGCGGCGATGGCCCCGGTCGATCAGTGCTGCAAGCCTTATTTCTTCCGGACGCTCATCCATTGTCAGCTGGCGGATGGCCTCGAACATGGTGCGTCCACTGTACAATACATCATCGAAAACAATCACTCTTTTTCCACGTGATGTCTCTGTAAGTTCCGGGTCAGCGGGAATAGCGGTGCCGATTTTTTCTTTCACTCCGAGTGGCCGGGCTGTAATCGGCATGCCATAAATTCCGGATAGTTTTTCAGCGAGCATGACGGCCAGCTGATAGCCTCTCTTGTGAATACCCAGGATAAACAGCTGATCCGAGCCGCGGGTATCCTCATAAATCTGGTAGGCAATTCTGGTGATAGTCCGTTCGATGCGGGCCGGGCTCATTAACAGATAGCTGTTGGCATCGGGATCGGACACGGTCACTTACTGAAACATGGATTTTATGCTGCCCCAGGTGCGCCTGACAGCATTGGTGGTGTAGCTTTCTTCCGCTGTGAAATACAAGTGCAGGGTACCATCCGGATGGGTTACCTGCAGGCGGTAGGAGACTCTTTCGGTTGCCGCGGTCTGGTCCGTGGAACCCTTGTAGAGGTCTCTGTCCACACACCGGAACTGGTTTCCAGTCTGGTTGCAGTTACTCTTGTTGAGGTTTTGAAAGCCAGATGAGTTGCCATTGACGCTTCGCTCAAGTGAATAATCGGTTACCAGGTCCAGGTTCTCAATATCCCAAACAACAATTATTACTGATCCCCCTTCTTCACTCATTATTTTAGCATCCCCAACATTATCATGCAAAATATGGACCTGCTGGCCCACCGCTGAGGAAGCTGCCAGCAACCCTGCAACAAAAAGGAACAAAATTTTCTGTAATGATTTCATTCGCTGCAAATCCAGTATATACCTCAGTTAAAGCAATTTAACAATCCACATTAATGTACACAAATTTTATTCAAAATAACAAACCTGAATAAAGTATGGATATCATACGGGAGGATTTTTTCCATTTTTTATGGCAAAATCTTCATTTTTCACAATGCGGACTGCAAACCACATGCGGGAAGGATATCAGAATCATCCATCCCGGATACAGAAACGATGGTGACGGAGCTGATTACCGGCTTTCAAGAATCCGTCTGGGGGGCATGCTGTTTTGCGGTGATGTAGAGCTGCACAAGTCTGCTTCCGAGTGGTACCGGCACGGCCACCAGCGCGATTCCAGATATGAGCGTGTAATCCTTCATGTCGTGATTCGCGATGATCTCAACCGGCGTAACGTACTGGCATCTGACGGTAACCGGATCCCTACGGTGGAAATGCACTCCTCTCTTCCGGCATCCCTGAACAGATTATGGCGTGCATGGCACCGCCCAATCGAACTCACCTGTTCCGGATTGATAGCTGATGTGCCCCGCAGCAAATTTGATGCGGTTATGAGAAGTTGGGACGGGCAATATTTCCGGTACCGCCTTGACCGGATGCTCGCACTATTTCCCTCCGATCTGCCAATAAATACAGCATGGCAGCAGATGTTGATCAGAGGGGTTTTTCAGGGTCTTGGCTATCATAAAAATCAGGAGAACATGCTCAGACTTGCAAACGTTTTCCTTGCATCCGAATGGTATTCTGAACTTTCCGGGAATTCCACTTCTGAATCCATGGCGCGCCGGTTGCAAAAGCAAAATCAGCATCCGGTATATAAACGTGATATTGATCCCTGCCCGGACTTCTCACAGGATGCGGCGCTCAAGCCTGCTCTTATTCATTCGACAGGCCGCCATCTGCTTGAAATGGCCGGACTCATCTCATCATCAAAAAATATATTGTGCCGGTCAGACTGGGACTTCAGTGGCTCACGACCGGCCAATCAGCCATCGGTCCGAGTTCCCCAGGCAGCCGAACTCGCCTTGCGGCTGGCCCGGCTTTCTGCTGCTGACTGGCTTCGAATGCCGGCAGCCGTCATATGGCAGCGTACCAGTCTTCTTCAGGAGTCTCCGGTTCCCGGAAGAGACCGGCGCGAAACCATTTTCCAGAATGTGATCGTCCCCTCGGCCTATTTGCTGGGACACTGGATCCATGACAAGAAAGCATGCCGGCAGGCGAGAGAATATTGGACGCAACAGCGAATTCCGCTTCCGGAAAAAGTGCAAACTCTATTCGAGAACGGAGGTTTTCCGCCCGGAGCTCATCTAAACCGGCTGGCAACACTGCATCAATTGAAATACTATTGCCGTGCAAAGCGGTGTTACGAATGCGGTGTCATGAAGTATCTAGCTCAAACTTGACTTAACAGCGAACATTCCCTAAATTTGGGGTCTGTAATAGAACAGAAGGAATTGCCCGGTCGTCTAAGGGTAGGACAGCTGGTTTTGGTCCAGTCAGTGGGGGTTCGAATCCTCCCCGGGCAACAGTCAATTCCCGGTTTCCGAACACCAGAATTAAAAGGATGACCTTCATGGTTCCATCCTTTTTTAGTATTCACCGTCAAAATCCATTGCGTAACCACCTTGGACAAGCCACTAGCCATATTTGCTGGCAGAAGCAACCTGGCGCTATCGCGTGCCATTGCTGAAAAATATGGCACCAGGCTTGGTGCGGTAACCATCAAATCCTTTTCTGACGGTGAGCTTTACGTAAAATATCAACAGAGCATCCGAGGTGCGGATGTGTTCATCGTCCAATCGACCCCTCCGCCGGGTGACAATATTATTGAGTTGCTGCTGCTTATTGATGCAGCCAAGCGCGCCTCCGCGGACCGGGTGACGGCGGTCATCCCCTACTTCGGGTATGCGCGTCAGGACCGGAAGGATCAGCCCAGAGTCTCAATCGCCTCCAAACTTTTTGCAAACCTGCTGTCAGAGGCCGGTGCTAACCGGATACTGACCATGGATCTGCATGCACCGCAAATCCAGGGATTTTTTGATATTCCGCTGGACCATCTCTATGCCAGCTCCATTTTTGTCGAATATTTCCGCAGCAATTCCATTGATAACCTGGTAGTAGTGGCGCCGGACGTTGGCAGTCTGAAAATGGCCCGCTCCTACTCCAAACGGCTCAATGCCGGACTTGCTTTTGTTGATAAGCGTCGTCCCACGCAGAATGTCGCCGAAGTCATGAATATCATCGGTGAAGTGGACAACAAAAACATCCTGCTGGTGGATGATCTGATCGATACGGCTGGAACAATAACAAATGCCGCTGTCGCATTAAAAGAGCGAGGTGCAAAAAAGATCATGGCATCCAGCACACACCCGATATTATCGGGACCAGCCTATCAGCGGATAGAAGACTCTCCGATCGATAAATTTCTCGTAACGGACACCGTTCCCTTGAAAAAGCCATCGGAAAAAATCACCGTATTAAGCGTAGCCGGCTTGTTTGCAGAATCCATTCGCCGGATCTATACCAACGACTCGATTAGTACATTGTTTGATGATTAACCCTTAAGTGTTTTCTGAATCATGGAAAAACCCACAATTGTAACTGTAGAAGCAAATAATCGCCCGAAGGGCAAATCCGCACTGAAAAAAATGCGTGATGAATTACTGGTGCCTGCGGTTGCCTATGGCCCCAAAGTAAACAAAAACCTTCATGTCACCATCCCCGAGCTGGAGCTTGAAAAAGTCCTCAAATCCAACAAGACCAACATCATTAAACTGATGTACGGTGGAAAAGAGTACAAAACGCTGCTTCAGTCCGTGGAGTATCATCCGGTAACCGACCGTCCGCTTCATGTGGATCTGTTCGCCATGGAGGAAAAAACGCCGGTCATTATTACCATTCCCATCCGGCTCACCGGCACCCCTCTTGGAGTAACCGAGGGCGGCCGGTTGTATCAGCCTTTGCGTAAAATCCGGGTGAGATGTCTGCCCAAGGACATCCCTTCAGAAATTGTGCTGGACATCACGAACCTTAATATCGGTGACACTATTGATGTCGAGGCTATCGACCTGGAAGGTATCGAGCCTCTGCGTGCATCCTACCGGACAGTCGCCGTTATTCGTCCGCCCAAAGGTGGTCTTGCCGAGCTTCTTGGCCTTGAAGAGGAAGAAGAAGAAGGCGAAGAAGGTGAAGGTGAAGAGGGCGCAGAAAGTGAAGAAGGCGAAGAAGGTAAAGAAGGCGCTAAAGGCGATGAGCGTGGAGAAGGCGGGAAAGGTGAATCTGCTTCCAAAGATAAAAGCGAAAAAAGATAACCTTCGTCATGCCACTTATCGTGGGTCTGGGCAATATAGGGGAAAAGTACCGGGATACACGGCACAATATCGGCTTTACTATTACTGACCGGGTTGCCGGCACCCTTTCTGCAAGTATGGAAAAAGCCGACGATCCCTATATTCTGGGCGTCGGCCGCTTCAAGGGAACAAAAACCATACTGATCCAACCCACAACGTATATGAACAACAGCGGCAAAGCGGTTTTGAAAGCTTGCCGTTTTTTTCATTATCTTCCCAGTGACATGCTCGTTTGTTACGATGATGTCAATCTCCCTACCGGGAAGATCCGCTTGCGCAAGGAGGGCGGTTCCGGTGGTCACAACGGCATTCAAAGTATTATAGACCACCTGGGAACAAATCGTTTTCCGCGTCTGCGGTTTGGAGTTGGAAATAATTATCCGCGTGGGGGTCAATCCGACTACGTCCTGTCACCATTCGATGATGAGGAGTTGCCTCTGGTCGACGATGGTCTGAAAAAAGCGGAAGATGCAATATTGTGCTATATACGGGAAGGCATTGTAAGTGCAATGAATAATAATAATTGATCGAATATTAAATTTTCTTATCATCACATGGGGCAATCCGTACAAAATCACTCATAACCAAATCATTAATCAGATATGAATACCATTATATATGTAATTCCGATTGCGGGTATTATAGCTCTGCTTTTTACCTACATCAAATCAAAGTGGGTTGAGAAGCAGGATACCGGAACAGAGAAAATGGCACGGATTGCCGGCCACACCGCTGAAGGAGCTATGGCTTTCCTCAAAGCCGAATACCGCGTGTTGGCGATATTTGTTGTCATCGTTGCCATTCTTTTAGGCATTCAGGGAGCACTTACCGAAGAATCACATCCGCTGGTCGCCTTGTCATTTATCGTCGGTGCACTATGCTCCGGACTTGCCGGATTCATCGGCATGAAAGTGGCTACCAAGGCCAACGTCAGAACAGCACATGCCGCACGCACCAGCCTGAACAAAGCACTTACCGTAGCTTTTTCCGGCGGATCCGTCATGGGTATGGGCGTTGTCGGCCTCGGCATACTTGGACTCAGCCTGCTCTTCTGGCTCTACACAAGTGTTTTTGGATTTATCCCCGCAGCTGATACCAGTGCGGATGTCCGGACAACCCTCGCCCAGGTTATTACCGTAATCACCGGTTTTTCATTTGGCGCCTCCTCTATCGCACTGTTTGCACGTGTCGGCGGCGGTATCTACACCAAAGCAGCTGATGTCGGTGCCGACCTTGTAGGCAAGGTGGAAGCAGGAATTCCCGAAGATCACCACCTCAATCCCGCCACCATCGCCGATAACGTTGGTGACAACGTAGGTGACGTTGCAGGTATGGGTGCCGACCTTTTTGAATCCTATGTCGGTTCGATCATTGCCACCATGGTACTTGGCGTAATCTTCATGACATCACAGGAATTTGTGGACGGGTCTGCCTTCGGCAACATGAGCGGCGTTATGCTTCCTCTCGTCATGGCCGGTGCAGGTATTATTATTTCGATTATCGGTACCTTTTTTGTGCGTGTAAAAGAGGGAGGAAACCCGCAAACAGCACTCAATACCGGTGAAATCGTTGCAGCAGGACTTCTGATCGTTGCGTTCTATTTCCTGATTAACTGGATCCTCCCCGCAACCTGGACCTTCACCGATACCCTTTACGGTGTTGAAAGAACCATCACCGCCAACGGTGTCTTCTTTGCCTCCACCATCGGCCTTATAGCCGGTCTGTTAATTGGGTTCATTACCGAATACTACACAGGTGTCGGCAAAAAGCCTGTGATCAATATTGCGAAACAATCCATCACCGGAGATGCCACTAATATCATTGCCGGTCTGGGTGTCGGTATGCTTTCAACGGCCATCCCGATCCTGGTCATCGCCATCTCCATCATGACCGCTTTCCACTTTGCCGGTCTGTATGGTATCGCCATTGCCGCTGTCGGTATGCTTTCAACACTGGGTATTCAGCTTGCCGTTGACGCCTATGGGCCGATTGCCGACAACGCCGGTGGTATCGCGGAAATGTCGGAACTTCCACCGGAAGTACGGGAACGGACCGACCAGTTGGATGCTGTTGGCAACACCACCGCTGCTATCGGGAAAGGTTTTGCCATCGGTTCCGCAGCTCTTACCGCACTCGCCCTTTTCGGTGCCTACATGACTGCTGCAAATATCCAGGTCATCGATATTTCACAGGCTCCGGTGATTGCCGGTCTGTTTGTAGGAGGCATGTTGGCCTTTGTCTTCTCGGCACTTTCCATGGCAGCGGTCGGACGTGCAGCCATGTCCATGATTCAGGAAGTGCGCCGTCAGTTCGCAGAAATACCTGCACTGAAAGCCGCTCTTGAGGTCATGCGCCGCAACGAAGGCAAAGATCAAAAGGACTGGTCTCAGGAAGACCAGAAAACATTTGCCGATGCCGAAACGGCTGCCGAATATGGCAAATGCGTTGAAATCTCAACCAAAGCCGCCATTAAAGAGATGGTATTCCCAGGTCTTCTGGCTATTGCCGTGCCCGTACTGGTCGGATTCATTTTCGGTCCCCAGGCGCTTGGCGGTCTGCTTGCCGGCGTAACTGTATCCGGGGTGCTGATGGCCCTGTTCCAGGCCAATGCCGGTGGTGCATGGGATAACGCCAAAAAGATGATCGAGGCAGGCATCGAGTTTGACGGTGTAAAGTACGGCAAAGGTTCGGATGCCCACAAGGCTGCCGTAACCGGTGATACGGTCGGTGACCCGCTCAAGGACACCTCCGGTCCCTCGCTGAACATCCTGATCAAGCTGATCTCGATCGTGGCCCTGGTTATCGCCACTGCCATCTGATCCGGACTAATGTAATCCACGATCAAAACGATCCCTTTCAAAGCCCCGGGGAATGATTTCCGGGGCTTTTATTTTATCCAGGCGTATTGAAACGGTCAAAATTTTAATAAGGCATAATAAATGTGATATCACTGCGGCTCATGGATATTCTGAAGATCATATTTGAACATGACATGACCCTGGAACACCTTTCCGGTCATGACGATCCCCGCAACCTCCAGCCGGATCGCAAGCAGACACTCGCGTCTTTTTTAACCCCTCAGAAAACCTACTGCCGCTACTATTTCACCGGCACACGTCTCCATGAAAACCGGTTCGGCCTGTCCGTTTTGCAATCATGGCCGGTTGTGCAGAACATGTTGTCAGCCGTCATAGATGAATACACCCAAAAATCGACTCTTTCCAGTCTTGAATGGCACCGTCCCGACGGCACCCGTCATGGAAGTTTTCGAGAGGCACTGGAACATCTTAACCCTTATGATTTTCTGATCAGCGGATCCGATTCCGATAAGCATACCAGGGATAAAATGCTGATAGATGATCTGACAGGAATCCGTGAACGCTTCGAACCCCTGACGGCCCTGTTGGATCGCGGCCACCTGGTTCTCCTCACAGAGAAGGCGCATCATGGTTCCGATCTGCATCTTTTTTCATGCGACAACCTGTACGAATCCCTCTTTCAAGGCTGTCAGAGTATCATCGGACCCGATTTGCGCTGTTTCGCCATCAACGGAAAACGTGTGAGCAGCGAGCGCCACTTCTATTTCGAGACCTGGACCCTCGACCGGCCCCCACACGGATTCCAGGAAGTTACACCCGATGCCCGTATTCGCTGAAGTCCCGCTACATCCGGCAGAGCTTGCAGAATCCCGTGCAGTTCTTGGCATCCAGACATTATTTTTTCTGAACTTTTTTAAAAAAATGTCGTATTGTTTGACCATTCGAAGGGAAACTTAAAAAACTGACACTAATGGGGATAATCAATGGATAAACAACGAGTTGACATGTTCGTCATGTCCAACAACAAATTCTTCGAGTCGCACCAGATCCCTTCCATCAGTCATGCTCTCGAAAAAGCAGATGAATCGAAATTCATGCGCGTTCAGGCCACCAACTTCAAGGATCCTATCATGCTGCTGATCATATCGCTGGTTGCGGGTCCGCTCGGTGTAGACCGGTTTGTGGTTGGTGATGTCGGACTCGGTATTGCCAAGCTGCTGACCTGCGGTGGACTAGGCATATGGACCATCGTTGACTATTTTCTGATCATGGGTCGGGCGCGCGAAGTCAACTATGAGAAAATCCAGCAGGTCATCGGCTATTGATGATTTGTCATGACGGCAGGATCGAAGATGCTGCAGCGGATCGACCAACCGATACGACGATATGCTGACCAAAACCCGTTTACATGGTCTCGTTCTGACCCTGGCTGCAGCATCCTATGGCCTGCTCACTTATCTCTTTCATCGCGGCAATGGCGGCATTTCTGCCCAGCTGTGTCCCATCAACCGGATGACGGATATACCCTGTCCCTCCTGCGGGACTGCCAGATCCATCCTCCTGATCACTGAAGGCAATCTGCCAGCCGCTTTGATGACAAATCCGCTGGGATTTCTTGCCGTTTTTCTGCTCATTGTCATACCTGTATGGGTCGTATCCGACTTGTTGCGCAAGCGTGATACCCTTTTTCGAAGCTATCAAAAGGCAGAAGCCTTGCTGGTCCGGAATAAATGGCTGGCAGCTCTGCTGGTTATTCTGATCATCGCCAACTGGATCTGGAACATCACAAAAGGACTCTGAATCAATTGCCGGCCAACAAAGTTACCAACACCATAAACCTGATATGCTTAAACATCCACCCTTTCCCTATGAACCGCCCGAAGCCGAGATGGAGAAGGCATCCAACAGCTATCTGATGTCACTTATCGCCATCATGATCGGTATGCCCATGCCTATTGCAAACCTTCTGGCCACCGGCATTTTTTTTCTCGGAAACCGCAGGGGCGGCTTCTTCACGCGCTGGCACTGCACCCAGGCGATGCTCTCGCAGATCACCATCTTCCTTGTGAACGCTGCGGCTGTCGGCTGGACCCTGTACGTTTTTTTCGGTGCCGGCGAACTCAGCAACTACTACGTCGCCTATCTGATTACCGCTGCGCTGATCAATCTGCTCGAGTTTATCATGACCATTTACACGGCGGTCAAAACCCGGAGAGGAATTCATGTCGAATGGTGGTTCTGGGGTTCAATGACCAACGCAATCTGCAGGGAGTGATGGAGGCAGCACTATGAAAAAAGCTTTTTTACAACTGGCAATAATGATCCTTCTGTTTGCATTGATCTGGTTTGGCCTGAGCCGGATCGATTTTCTGAGAGGCACTACCACAGAAACCATAGGCAAAGAAACTGAGGAAAAACTCGGGGAGCTTCTCCTTAAACAGGTCGAACTGAAGCATGACAAATCCCGCAATGATTCACTGCTGGCTGTCATAGCTCAGATCCATCACCGGATATGCACTGCCAACGATATTGATCCCGAATCAATTCGCGTACACGTTTTCAAAAGTGCAACCATCAATGCGGCTGTTCTGCCGGGCCGGAATGTCATAGTATTTACCGGACTTCTGAACTTCACCGAAAATGCAGAGGAATTCGCAGGTGTACTGGCCCATGAAATCGGACATATCACCGAAAACCATATCATGGACCGGATGATGGCGGAATTCGGGACCACGCTGCTGCTCATGATGAGCGGGATGGATGCGGGATCGGAAGTAATTTCCAACATTCTTCGGATTCTCACCACCTCGGCTTTCAGCCGGGAGCAGGAACGGGAGGCGGACCAGAAAGCAATAGCGTTTCTCACCGCATCTGATATTGATCCGGTATATCTGGGGAATTTCTTGCTGCGCATTTCCACAAAAGACGGCAGCAGAAATGTGCCTGAATGGTTGAGTACACACCCGGATTCCCGGGATCGCGCCGCCAGGATCTATGAAAAGACCAGCGAACTTGAAATGGAGTTCGAACCTCTTTACCCCGGAGACTGGAGCGAACTGCTGGACCTCCCCTGAGGCACTCTTCGCAGCAAGCTGAAAAAGCGTGGATAGGATTCCAACGAACTCAGACCGGACTAAAGCCCTTCTTTCTTTACCATCATCACCATCCGGGCGCTATGCTGTGGATGAAAACCACCGCCGCTGTAGTCACCGGACAGCCGGGTGATCTTCATATGATGTCTGGCAAAGACGGACTCAAACCACTCTAAATTGTAGAGTTTGACACGCTCCTGGTAGCTCACCGAGTGATCATTGCTGGTCGAAAGAAATGAGAGTGTTTTAACAACCATGCTGTTTTCGATATGCCGGCTTATACGGCAGGTCATGTCGCCAATGGTTACCGTCTCCACGGGCACCAGCTTCTCCCGGACATAGCTGGGGTTCAGGTAGTCCATCACCAGATATCCCTTCTGCTTCAGATTGGCTTCCATATTGTTTATAACGCGCAGATTGTTATCATCATCATCAAAATAGCCAAAACTGGTAAACAAGTTACAGACCAGGTCGAATGGTGTGCTTCGCCATGAACGCATATCACCTGTTTCGAAGACGACACCGGGGATGTTCTCTTCCTCTACTTTGCGGCGCGCTTTTTCAATCGCCCGGGAAGAGAGGTCCACACCGGTGACCCGGTACCCTTTGCTTGCGAGGAGAAACGCATGCCGGCCCCGGCCGCATCCCAAATCCAGAACCTGTGGATAATCCTTTGGGGAAAGTTTGGCAGCAATCAATGAAACGAGCTGAGCTGCCTCGGCATCATCCCTGTTGGCATACAGTTTTTCGTACAGCGGGCTGTCAAACCAGGATTCGAACCATGTCTCGGAGACCATATCAGCATTGTTTTGTGTTAATAATGCGGGTGTTAATATATCCCGAAATTGAAATAAATATTGTTGTATTTTCATCCGAAACAAAATCATCCGACTGATGACATATTTGGAAAAACTATTGGCTGCGGTCCGGGGATCGCAATCGGTGCTTTGCGCAGGGCTGGATCCGGTGCCGGAACTTCTTCCACCCGAAATCCGGTCGCAGGGCCTCCCGGAAAGTGAAATGGCCGTCACTTTTTGCCGGCGGCTGATCGAGCAGACCAAAACAGGGGTCGCTGCCTACAAAATAAATATTGCCTATTTTGAAGCACTGGGAGTGGACGCTTTTTACGTGCTCAACGATGTCCTCGACGCTATACCGTCCGGAAAAATCCTGATTGCCGACGCCAAACGAGGTGATGTCCCGCATACAAATGCCCGCTACAAGACAGCCTATTTCGACCGGCTTGGGTTTGATGCGATCACCCTTTCCCCGTTTATGGGGATGGATACGCTGCTCCCATTTCTCCAGGACTCTGATCGCGCTGTTTACGCGCTGACACTCACTTCGAATCCCGGTGCAGCTGACCTGATGACCCGTCCATTCGGGGATTTTTCCACGCTGAGTGAATATCTGGCCACCCTGATGCGCAATACTTCGCATCAGCATCCAGGCACTTTGGGCATGGTGATAGGAGCGACACAAAGCACGGTATATGGACCAGTGATGCAGGCCTATCCGGAAGCTCCTCTTCTCGTTCCGGGTGTGGGCGCCCAGGGTGGATCTGTTCCGGAACTTGCCCGGCATTTGCAACGGCACGAGGGCATCCCGCTGATCAATGTCAGTCGCGGACTTGCTGCATTTGACAAAAACAGTCCGAACACCTGGGAAGTGCAGGTTGCCGGTAACACCGACTCATACAATAAGATACTTCAGGAAATATCCGATCACTGCCTTCATACTGCCGGCAAACCGGGGACCAGAAACAAGAAATCATGAGCAAACCGCACGTTACAGTCTACACCGATGGTGCCTGCAGCGGCAATCCTGGTCCGGGTGGATGGGGAGCGCTGCTTCAGTGGAAGGGCAGGGAGAAAACCCTGAGCGGTGGTGAACCGAACGCAACCAACAACCGGATGGAGTTGATGGCGGTCATCCGGGCTCTTGAAACCCTTAACCGCCCCTGCCATGTATCTGTTCACAGTGACAGCGCGCTCATAGTTAATGCATTTACTCAGGGCTGGGTGGACAACTGGCTCCGGCGGGGATGGAAAAGAGCCGATAAAAAACCAGTTGAAAACAGGGATTTGTGGGAGCGGCTTCTGGAGGCAATGAAACCGCACGATGTGGAATGGGTAAAGGTCAAAGGTCACGCCGATGACGAGCGCAACAATCGGGTGGATCGTCTGGCTGTGGAGGCGTGCAAAAAGGTTCAGGGACCAGCGGGGTGATATTCTCCTTCACTATCTGGGCCGCAGCTCACCTGTTTGCAATCCTGCAGCCTCAACCTTACAGCCTCATCCCTGCATTTTCTCCCAATGAAAGCGGGCATACGGTTTCAGATGCAAATCATCATATAACCCTTCATTCGCCTTGAACCAGCCGGTGACGGCGATCATCGCGGCATTGTCGGTGCAGTACCTGGGATGAGGGATATGCAGGGAAACACCGAGTTCGTCAGCCAGCTCCTGTGCTTTATGGCGAAGCATGGTGTTGGCCGAAACGCCGCCTGCAATAATCACACTCTTCACCGGTGCTTTCCGAACGGCCTGGCGCAGTTTGTGAATCAGGACATCGGTGATCGCGGCGGATATGCTGGCACACAGATCGCTGCGATGCTCTTCAATGAAGTGTTCACGCTCCGGCTCCGGGATATCCTGCAGATAGTAGAGAACAGATGTTTTGAGTCCGGAAAAGCTGAAATCAAGCCCTTTCTGCATCATCGCCCGCGGGAAATTATAAAATGATGGATTTCCGGTCCGGGCCAGCCGGTCGATTTCGGGTCCGGCCGGGTAAGCCATGCCCAACAGCTTGCCGATCTTATCAAAAGCCTCACCCGCGGCATCGTCCCTGGTCTGACCCATCAGTGTATGCTGCAGCGGACGGATGACATGGAAAATCTGGGTGTGTCCGCCCGAAACCACCAGGCTCACAAATGGAAGCTGCGGTTTTTCATCGATGAAAGTGGCGTAAATATGGGCATCGATATGGTTGACACCGATGACCGGACGATCCAGCTGAATGGCAAGTCCCTTGGCGAAACAGAGTCCCACAAGCAGCGACCCCATCAGTCCGGGTCCCTCTGTGACAGCAATGACGTGGATATCCTTCTTACCGATCCCCGCCTGTGATATGGCCTGCGAGACGGTCTTCGAGATGACCCGTTCGTGTGCCCTGGAAGCCAGTTCGGGCACAATACCGCCAAAATCAATATGATCCCTCTGGGATGCGATCACGCTTGAGAGCAGCCGCGTGCCGTCATATACGGCCGCAGCCGTCTCGTCGCATGAAGATTCGATCCCCAGGACCAGCATAGGGAATCAGGGTTTAGTTTCGTACAAAGACGCCGGGATTTCCACCTGCTGCAAGAACACCGCCCCCGTAACCGAGGGAATAGACAGGATGATCCGAAAGACCATCAGCCTCCCAGGAGGCTCCGCTATCGGTCGAGGTGTAAACGCCTTCACGAGTGGCGGCGACAATCGTATTATCCTGTGTGATGACAAGATCATAAACTTCGGCATCGGCAAACTGAGTGCCGGTTGCCTGCCAGCTCTGACCGGCATCATCCGAACGATACACCCCATACTGAGTGGCGGCAAACAGGGCGCCATCGGCATTCACAGCAATGGCGTTGGTCCGCACATGAGGGAAGTCCGTATCCATGGGCAGCCATTGTCCGCCGCCGTCTTCCGAGCGGTAAATGCGGTTGGTCACTCCGGCAAATACGGATCCATTGGGGTGCACCTGGAGTGCGTAGCCAAATTTCAGTGAAATACCCTCATTTGCCTGGCTCCAGGAAGAACCGTTATTGTCAGATACGTAAATACCGCCTACCAGTGTGGCGGCAAAGACGCGGCCTGACTCATGAACTGCTACCGACTGAACTCTGACTTCATCCATGCCCTGGGAAGTGCGGCGCCAGCTCCGTCCGTTGTTATCGGAACGATAGACACCGTTCTGAGTGGCAGCAAAGAAGGTATCCCCTGATCCGCGGGCGAAATCAAAAACCGAAACGTTATCAAGACCGCTTTGCAGCCAGTTTTCCCCACCATCGGTGGAAAAAAAGACGCCCTGGCCGAGTGTGCCAGCCAGTATGGACCCGTTTTGCGCAACGTGAAGGGCCTGGACTGATCCGCCATAGGGACCGTCAGTGTGGTTCCAGTTGCCGGAATCGGCTGCCGCCGGCTGAAATGCCGAACCGGCCATAAACAAAAGAAGAAATGAAGTAACTGTTATATATCTCATAGAAAAAGTCCTTTTAAAGGTGACGAACGCGAGCTCTGATATTACTGTGATTTGTGCAATGATAAAATATAACGTTTAGCGGGAAATAAACGAATGATATTCTCATCGTTTCCGGTTTACATATATCCGGTATCATCATACCTTTGAATCACCCTGTTTCTCACACCCCATACCATGCCGACAAACGCCATTATCATACGCGGAGCACGCGAGCACAACCTCAAGAACATCGACCTGGATATTCCGCGGGATCAGTTTGTTGTTATAACAGGTATTTCGGGATCGGGAAAGACTTCTCTGGCGTTCGACACGATCTACGCCGAAGGTCAGCGCCGTTTCATGGAGTCCCTGTCGTCGTACGCCCGCCAGTTTCTGGGAATGATGGAACGCCCCGAGACCGATTTCATCGACGGACTCTCGCCGGTTATCTCCATCGATCAGAAGACAACAAGCCGGAATCCCAGATCAACCGTTGGCACCGTTACGGAGATTTACGACTACCTGCGTCTTCTTTTTGCCCGTGCCGGCACACCCTACTCCTATCTGACCGGCAATCGCATGCAGAAACAGACACCCGAAGAAGTGGTGGCCAGCATCATGCAGCTGCCACAGGGCACGCGAGCCTATTGCATGGCGCCAGTGGTCAGGGGGCGCAAAGGGCACTACCGCGAGCTGTTTGACCAGACCCTGAAACAGGGGTTCATACGGGTGCGTATTGACGGCGAATTTCAGGAACTGGAGCCCGGGCTGCAGGCAGACCGGTACAAGACGCACAATATCGAAGTAGTTGTGGACCGGTTTGTCGTCTCGGAAAACAGCCGCAGCCGTATTGCGCAAAGCGTGCAGGTCGCCCTGGATATGGCCGACGGCAACCTGATTCTGGCTATTGAGGATCCGCAAAGCGAAAGCGGCTTTCGCGACATGCTCTTCTCGCAGAATCTGTTCGATCCCGAAAGCGGCCTGTCCTACGACGAGCCGGCACCCAACATGTTCTCGTTCAATTCACCCTATGGTGCATGTCCCGACTGCGGCGGCCTGGGATACCGCTACGATGTGGATCCCGGCCTGGTCATTCCGAACAGGATGCAGAGCATTGCCGACGGAGCGGTTCGCTATCTCGGAAAACCACGCAGTATTTTCGTGTTCAAGCAGCTTGATGCGGTCTTCAAAGCGCATAAGGCGTCTTTTCAGACACTGTACGACGAGCTGCCGGAAGAGCTTCAGAATATTATCATGCAGGGAAGCGGCGACAGACAGTACAATGTAACCTATGATTTCCGCGACAGCAGTGTCACCTATAAACACAGTTTTCCGGGTGTCTGCTCCCTCATCCGGGAACAGTACGAGGAGTCCAAATCAACCGCGCAGCGTGAAAAAGCCAGAGCGTTCATGAACCGGGTTTCCTGCTCAGCCTGCGGAGGTGGTCGGCTTAAAAGAGAGGCTCTATCGTACCGGATCGGCGATTTCAATATCCATGATCTGGTCCGGTTGGATATCCGGTCACTTCGGCGTACCGTTGACCGCTTCAACCTCACAGACCGGCAGCGGGTGATTGCCTCCCAGATTGTAAAGGAGATTCGCGACCGGCTTGATTTTCTTCTGAATGTGGGACTCGACTACCTCTCGCTCGACCGCGAGGCCCAGACCATCAGCGGCGGCGAAGCCCAGCGCATCCGGCTTGCGACACAGATCGGCACCCAGCTCGTCGGCGTACTCTACATCCTGGATGAACCCAGCATCGGGCTGCACCAGCGAGACAACATAAAGCTGATCCGCTCGCTGAAACAGCTGCGCGACCTGGGCAATAGCGTGATCGTCGTGGAGCATGACCGGGAAACCATCGAACACGCGGACTACGTGGTGGATCTGGGTCCGGGTGCCGGACGCTTTGGCGGATACATCGTCACCCAGGGCCGGCCCGGAGAACTGGATCCCGAATCTGCAACCGCCCGTTTCCTGCGATACGAAGAGACCATCCCGCTGCCCGAAATACGACGGAAAGGCAAAGGCACCGAACTGGTGGTCTTCGGCGCGCGCGGACACAATCTCAAGTCGGTTGACCTGCATCTGCCCCTGGGTACATTTATCTGTGTGACCGGCGTCAGCGGCAGTGGAAAGAGCTCTATTATCAACCAGACGGTCGTTCCGCTGCTGAGTTCCCACTTTTACCATTCGCGCACCGTTCCGCTGCCATACGATACGGTAAGCGGACTTGAACATCTCAACAAAATCATTTCGATTGACCAGAGTCCGATCGGTCGCACGCCCCGTTCAAATCCCGGCACGTACACCAAAGTCTTCGACATGATCCGGGCGCTTTTTGCCGAATTGCCGGAGGCGAAAATCCGGGGATACGGCCAGGGACGCTTCTCGTTCAATGTGAAAGGCGGACGCTGCGAGGCCTGCAATGGCGATGGCATGAAAAAGATTGAAATGAATTTTTTGCCGGATGTGTATGTCACCTGTGAGGTCTGCAAGGGCAAGCGCTACAACCGGGAAACCCTCGATATCCATTACAAGGGCAAAAATATAGCTGAAATCCTTGACATGCAGATCGAGGAAGCGGCAGATTTTTTTGATGCGGTCCCGCGCGTCAAGCGCATTCTGGAGACGATGAACTCGGTGGGACTCGGCTATCTGACACTGGGGCAATCCAGCACAACCCTGTCTGGTGGAGAAGCACAGCGCATCAAACTGGCAAGGGAGCTCTCAAAAATCGGTACGGGCGACACCCTTTATGTGATGGATGAGCCTACGACCGGGCTCCATTTCCAGGATGTCACCATGCTTGTTAATGTCATCCAACAGCTGGTCGACAAAGGCAATACGGTTGTGGTCATCGAACACAACCTGGATCTGATTCTGGCTGCCGACCACGTCATAGATATGGGTCCCGAAGGTGGGGATGAAGGCGGCGAGATTATCGCAACCGGTACACCCGAAGAGATAACCCGTGTCAGGCGTTCATACACCGGCCGGCATCTCCTGGAGGAAATCGAACATTCCAGCAAAAGCGTCAGGGTTTGAAATCGCCGTCAAGCATTTGTTTACAGCCATTTACAGCATCTGAACAGAAACTGACATCCTCCTTGTGACGGGCAGAAATCCTTTGCCTGAAGCTCCTAGTTTATGTATATTTCAGGTTGATGTCATTCTTCAGATCACATATCATCAAAGTACCGCTGCTCCTGCTTATCATAACGGGAATCACGTTTATTGCGTGGCCGCGGGAGGATCGCGTGCCTG
>SLKA01000060.1 GCA_007134845.1 Balneolales bacterium | reverse complement strand
TGCTATCCTGACTACTTCCCACGGAATTATGACCGACAAGGAAGCCCGGAAACTTCGGGTTGGTGGCGAAATTCTCTGTTACATCTACTAAAAACATTGTAACTATGTCTCGAATTGGTAATATGCCGGTACCCCTGGCCAAAGGTGTTGAGTTCTCAATTGACCCTGCCAACAAGGTAACAGTCAAGGGAACAAAAGGTGAATTGTCTTTGCAAGTTGATCCCCGTCTTAAGGTGGAGAAAAAAGAAGGCGAGATAGTCGTAGCTCGTGATTCTGACGAAAAAAACATCAAATCGCTTCACGGCCTCTATCGAGTTTTAATTTCAAACTTGATCACCGGAGTGACCGATGGGTTTAAAAAGGAGCTGGAGATC
Organism: Balneolales bacterium; assembly: GCA_007134845.1. Classification (GTDB taxonomy): domain Bacteria; phylum Bacteroidota; class Rhodothermia; order Balneolales; family Natronogracilivirgulaceae; genus SKNL01. The sequence goes on along the minus strand of SLKA01000060.1, from coordinate 3,188 downwards.
ATAGGTGTTGGCTATCGAGCCAACCTGAATGGCAATATCCTTGAGCTTACTCTGGGTTATTCTCACCCGTTTTACTTTGTTCCTCCCGATGGGATCACGATTGAAGTGGACACCAAAACGTCCAAGAACCCGAGAATTACCGTCTCAGGAATGGACAAGGAACTTGTCGGCCAGGTTGCAGCCAAGATACGATCTCTACGGCCGCCGGAACCCTATAAGGGCAAAGGTGTTCGATATGTCGGTGAATATGTACGCAAGAAAGCTGGTAAATCTGCCGGTTAATAATTCAGGAGTCGAACAATGAGTAATATTGCAAAAAGAAAACGCAGGTCAAAAATACGGCACAGAGTCCGTTCTAAGATATCCGGTACGGCCGAAAAGCCCCGACTCTGTGTCTTTAAAAGTTCAAAGCACGTGTATGCCCAGCTTGTCGATGATCAGGCGCGGGAAACCATAACTGCTGCTTCAACTGTATCCATGAATATGAAAGACGAGCTTAGTGACAAACCAAAAATGGAAAAAGCTGAAGCAATTGGTGAATATCTGGCAAGAACAGCACAGGAAAAAGGGATCACCAAAGTTGTCTTCGACCGAAGCGGATACAAGTACCACGGAATTGTAAAGAGTCTCGCAGAAGGAGCTCGTAAAGGAGGATTACAGTTTTAATCCATATCGACTATGCCAAAGATCAAAAGAAAACAATACAACATTAAGGCCAGTGAGCTGAATCTTGAAGAGCGGCTTGTACACATCAACCGGGTTGCCAAGGTTGTAAAAGGAGGCCGGCGATTCAGTTTCAATGCGATTGTAGTGGTCGGAAACAAAGAAGGTATCGTCGGGCACGGGCTGGGTAAAGCCAATGAAGTGTCTGATGCGATCCAAAAAGGCATCGACAATGCCAAGAAAAACCTGATTCGTGTACCCCTTGCAAAAGGAGGAACCATCCCTCATCCTGCCATCGGCAAATGTGGAGCAGGTAGAGTACTGCTCCGTCCAGCTGCCGAGGGTACCGGTGTCATTGCAGGAGGTGCCGTTAAGGCTGTCCTTGAGAATGCCGGTTTGCATAATATACTGACCAAGTCACTTGGGTCGCCCAACCCGCACAATGTGGTCAAGGCGACTATTGACGCACTTAAACAGCTTCAGGATCCGGTCGAAATTGCACAGCGAAGAGGCGTTTCTCTGAAAAAGGTTTTCGAGGGATAAAAGATTTAAAACGTTAGGTTGACATCCATGAAATTACACAATCTTGTAGCACCGAAACCGAACAGAAAAACCCGAAAACGCGTTGGACGCGGAGAAGGTTCGGGTCTCGGAAAACAGTCCGGCAGAGGACATAAAGGGCAGAAATCAGGCAGCGGTTACTCACAAAAACGTGGATTTGAGGGTGGACAAATGCCCTTGCAGCGCCGCATACCCAAATTCGGTTTCAAAAACCCATTTCGGAAAGAGTATGTTGCATTGAATCTTGATGTACTCGAGGATTTTAAAAAACGCGGGAAAATCGGTGAAAAAGTCACTTTAGATGATTTTATCGCTGCAGGCATTATTCGAAAAAACGAACTGGTCAAAGTGCTGGGTCGGGGCGATGTAGAAACGGCGTTTCAGATAGAAGCGCACAGTTTCAGCAAGTCCGCGATCGAAAAAATTGAAAAAGCGGGCGGATCAGCAACTAAAATCTGAAACATCTATTGATATCTGAATCCGAATGAGTTTGATTCAAAACTTCCAGAATATTTTTAAGATTGAGGAGTTGCGCAAGCGAATTCTCTATGTCGTCGGAATTCTCCTTGTCTATCGACTTGGCACCTACATTACCATGCCGGGTGTGGACGCATCCCAATTGACGGCCACTACCGGAGCAGCAACAGATCTGCTAGGCCTGTTCGACTTGTTTGTCGGCGGGGCATTTGCCCGTGCGGGGGTTTTTGCCCTTGGGATCATGCCATACATTACGGCAGCGATTATTATCCAGCTCATGGGTGCGGTTGTTCCCTACTTCCAGAAACTTCAGCGAGAAGGTGAAGAGGGCCGGCGAAAAATAAATCAGCTCACCCGTTACGGCACGGTGCTTATTACCCTTGTGCAGTCCATCGGTTTTTCCATCAATCTGATGAACACTTCACCCGAGGCCATTGTGGTGACCAATACAGCGTTCATTGTGACGAGTATGATAGTCTTGACAGCCGGAACGATCTTTGTGATGTGGCTGGGTGAACGTATTACCGAAAGAGGCATCGGCAACGGTATATCACTGCTTATCATGATCGGAATTATTGCCGCTTTGCCAATGAGTCTTCTGAATGAAATTCAGACAAAGGACAACATTATCATCGTTCTATTTGAACTTGGAGTACTGGTACTGGTGGTAGCCTCGGTGGTTCTGCTTACGCAGGGGCAGCGCCGCATCCCGGTTCAGTATGCCAAACGGGTTGTCGGACGAAAAGTTTATGGTGGAACTACGCAATATCTTCCACTTCGTGTGAATGCAGCCGGTGTGATGCCGATCATCTTTGCCCAGTCAATCATGTTTATTCCCAGCACGGTCGGTACCTTTTTCCCGGGCAATGAAACCGTTCAGATGCTTACTGCCTGGTCCAGTGATTTCACCGGGGTAGCCTACTCGGTCATCTTTGCAATTATTGTGGTATTCTTTACGTTCTTCTACACTGCGATCGTGATCAATCCGAAGCAGATGGCGGATACCATGAAACAGCAGGGTGGATTTATACCCGGTGTTCGTCCCGGCAAGCAAACGGTGGAATTCATTGATAACATTCTGTCGCGTATTACGCTTCCGGGTTCCATATTCATTGCTATTGTGGCAATTCTGCCTGCAGTAGCCGCTAATTTTGGCGTTACACCGGGATTTGCCATGTTTTACGGTGGTACCAGTTTGTTGATTATCGTCAGTGTTTCACTGGATACGCTGCAACAGATTGAAAGTCATCTGATGATGCGTCATTATGACGGATTCATGAAAACCGGTCGCCTGCGCGGAAGAAGAAGGTAATCACCTGTGGTCTATTTAAAAAACGATAACGAGATTGAGAAAATGCGCCTGAGTGCTCAGCTTGTGTCAAGGACGCTGGCTGAAGTTGCAGGCCGCATCCGTGATGGTGTAACCACGGGCGAACTCAATCAGATTGCTGAGGATTTTATAAAAAAACATGATGGAAAGCCGGTGT
>SLKA01000120.1 GCA_007134845.1 Balneolales bacterium | reverse complement strand
ATGCTCAGTACAAGAATGACTGGCAGCAGCGCTTTTCCGCTCCTTCCGACAGTTTTCAGTATTTTGGATGATCGATTTTTCATGAGATTCACGGATTGTTTGTGGATGGATAAAGGGTTGCTGTCACTGTACGCGCAGAAAGATGGGAAAGTCGGCGAAGTACCGGCAGAAATAGTTGATAAAATAAACACGTTAGGTGTTGGTTTTTCAGACACTTATATTGCGGATTGATCGCAATTGACCAAGTGCTCATCTCCCTTTTCGCAATTCGCGCATTGAAAGCCTTCATCCATACCAGATACGGTCCGCCTGAAGTGCTCAGGTTCGGCGAAATTCCCGATCCTGTGCCCGGTGACAGCGAAATCCTCATCAAAATCCATGCGACTACCGTCAACCGGACCGACAATGGATTCCTGAGAGCGGATCCTTTTATCGCACGCTTTTTTACCGGATTATTCCGGCCCAAAAACAGAATCCTCGGCAGCGAATTTGCCGGCCGGGTGGCATCCACCGGAAAAAAGGTGACACTGTTTAGAACCGGTGACCACGTTTTTGGTTTTTGTGAGTTTGGGGCGCATGCCGAATATCTTGTCATGGATGAACAGGGCACCGTGGCCACCATACCCGCCGGCTTGTCCTTCGAAGAAGCCGCACCATTAACCGAGGGAGCGCATTATGCCCTTAACAATATCAGGAGGACCAACATACAAGCCGGACAGCAGGTGCTTGTCTACGGCGCAACCGGCGCCATCGGATCGGCCGCAGTGCAAATCATCAAAGCCATCGGTGCGGAGGTCACGGCTGTCTGCAATACCAACAATCTTGGACTGGTTACATCCCTGGGAGCCGATCGGGTCATTGATTATACAGCTGAGGATTTCACCATAACGGACTTGAAATATGATGTGGTTTTCGATGCGGTCGGCAAAAGTTCATTCAAAAAATGCAAACCGCTGCTGAAAGAGGGCGGAATTTTCGTCTCGACCGACCTGGGACCCTTTGCCCAGAATCCTTTCCTGGCCCTCATCACCCCGATGTTCGGTGGCAGGAAAGTGCTGTTCCCGATCCCGGTATTTGACAAGGAGATGATCCATTATCTGAGCGACCTGGCCAAATCAGGCAAGTTCAGGCCGGTTATTGACCGGCTGTACACCTTTGATAAGATTCCCGAAGCGTTCCACTACGTCCACACCGGCCGGAAAACAGGGAATGTGGTTGTGACGCTGGAAACATGAAACCGGGAATCCACCCATATCCAATCAAACTCTAAACAACGTAAAAATAGTGACTTATGGAATGGATTTTATATTCGATGGCGTTTCTCACGGTCGGCTTGCTGGCCGGCGTGTACTCGTCCCTGCAAAAAGCCGTGTCCCTCCTGACTGATATTCTCGAGGAGCTCAGGTCAAAAAAGGCGTGATTCTGAAAACCAGTATTTTGCCGACCCGGCAGCACATGTTTACCTTTACTACCACGACACCAAACACTCCGGTCTCAACAATCTCCGTAGGGCCAAGGTGCCGGAGCTGCACCACAATCCCGACGGCACCATCCGTACCATGGACGGAATGGATGGACGGAGTGAAATCGTGCGAGGAATAGACACTTGTGCCAATGACTGAACTTTCAGGTACTGGCAGAAACGGCCAGCTGAAATAATTTGTGGATGATATCAGAAATTAGCCAGTATTCCTCCATCCACATATAGAATGTGTCCATTAACAAAATCCGAGGCGGATGAGGAGAGGAAAATGGCCGGACCAACCAGATCACCCGGCACACCCCATCGTTTGGCGGGCGTTCGTTTCATCAGGTAGGAGTTAAATTCCTCATTGGCCTGCAACGGTTTTGTCAGGTCGGTATCAAAATAACCGGGACCGATGCCGTTGATCTGGATATTATACTGCCCCCACTCGGCGGTCATGCTTTTGGTCAACATTTTTAGTCCGCCTTTCGAGGCAGCATAGGCAGCCACATAGGGCCGGCCAAGTTCGCTCATCATGGAGTTGATGTTTATGATCTTGCCTGACCTCCGCCCGATCATGTACTTTGCCACACATCGCGAAATCAGGAACACACCGGTCAGATTGACCTTCAGTGTTGCCTCCCAATCCTCTTCCGCGAGATCAAGCAGCAGCCCCCTGAAGTTTCAAATCACCGTCAACCGGAACCGCCCCTCCCACAATCACCCGGTCGTGGTGAGTATAGACCATTTTTATCTTTCCCGCTTGCATGAGGCCATCAACCAGAAATGCATCACGTAATTGTTTGGTATTCATTGTTTTTACTTCTGCCGGACTGCTGCACTCTCGAATTTCCATAAATAGATATTTTTGTTTTTTTTGACTCACGATGAAAATAACAGGTGCGATGCTGAAAAAAATCTGCCGGGCCAAAGCTTCCTAAATACGGATGATCTTTCACATCCAAAACCATACCTGCGCTCAGCCAGGCTGTGATCTGGTTGGATGGGCTTGCACAACCTCAATGATCCGTTGGACTTGGTTGGCATCCGGAGACTTTACTCATTGATGATCCGAACTGACTGGTTTTGGTGCATATGATAAAAACCAATGCAAAAAAACCGAGTCACATTATGAAATTATCAGTTACAACCCACAAATCAATCCTGACAGCTTTAATTACTCTTCTTATCTGTTTACTGAACATCGACGGTCTCTCCGCCCAGGCAACCCACCAGCCCGGTGGTGTTCTGATGACCGGTTCCGGCGATGGCGGATTCTGGACATCCAGTATCTCCCTGCTCAACCCCGACACCACACAACTCAATCAGGTATCGGTTACGCAACATTTCTGGGGCAGTACCCATACTTTTTCCGATACGCTGGATGGACTTACCCGAGGATACACCAGCAGCAGAGGCAGTTCATGGAATCCGAGCCTTTCCAAAACTGGCAGAATGGTGTTTGTGGTTGACTGGTTTTCAACATCTGAAGCACGGTACCATCTGGTGGCTCAGAATAGGGATGCAACAGAGCGTGTTGTTCTGGGGGGCCCATATTTTTCGGGAGGGGGAGAAATCAACAGAGCTTTCAGGCCATCCATTTCGCCCGACGGTGAGAATGTTATCTTCACGGTTTCGGGAGGCCAGTTTGGCAGGCTGTATTCGGTGCCGTCGGACGGGAGTTCAGAACCACAGCTTTTCGAGTTAACAGGACCTGTAGACCCAATCAACGGGTGCGACCCAAGCCGGGTAATCCAAGCCGTTTACAGTCCTGATGGAAGCGAAATCGCCTTTTTGGGAATCACGATAAGGTCTTTCGAAGGTGGCTATCAGGGTGTTTCTACTCCCGCTGTCTGTGTAATGAATGCAAATGGGTCAAATGTCCGTGCTTTGTATGCGGATGATGCATACGGTTACTCGGGGTGGCATCTTGACACTATGGTCATAGACTGGAAATCCGACCGCATCCTTTTTGCAAAAGCCAGCAGAGGGGTGCACTCAGGCTATGGTTCCAGATACCAACTAAAGATCATCGAAACCGGAGAAGGCAATGAAATACTTTCCCGCCCAACATTTGCCAGTGGCCTTGTGCCCAGCTCCCACCAGTTATCACCCGATGGCCGGTACCTGGCCTATGCGAATGGGACAGGTAATTGCTGGATCACAATTGAGCACATTGAAACCGGGGATGTGGTTATCGACCT
>SLKA01000062.1 GCA_007134845.1 Balneolales bacterium | reverse complement strand
TTAGGATGTTTGAGGTATCCTAAAAAATAAAAAAGTCCGGGTTACCGGTCTCACACTGGCTGTTTTTTTTTAAAACAATCGTTTTGGACAGAAGTGGTAAAAAGCAAAAGTCGAGATGCAAAGAACAAGGAAAGTGCCTTGTCAGAATAGTCATAAAGTGATATCTTTAAATTCTGCAATTATCGGGTTCTTAGCTCAGTTGGTTAGAGCGCCACGTTGACATCGTGGAGGTCGCTGGTTCGAATCCAGTAGAACCCACTTTTGCCCTACCCTATTCCATCATTCAAGTCCGGAAGTTTTCCAATGCGGATCATAAATTTGATGTGCGACTTCAGGGCAGCGCCAAAGGATTCGTGTTCGTGGTAGACAACGCCAAATTCACGGGCTGTTTGCTGAACAATTTCGGACACTTCCGGATGGTGAACATGGCAAATTCTGGGGAAAAGGTGATGCTCAACCTGAAAATTCAACCCGCCGAGATACCAGGAGAGCCACTTGTTCTTCCGTGCAAAATTGACGGTGGTTTCCATTTGATGGATAGCCCAGGCATTCTGTATTTTTCCTTCATCGTCCGGTAATGGGAATGTGGTTTCTTCAACAGAATGGGCAAGTTGAAAAACGGTGGTCAGGATGATTCCGGCAACAAAATGCATCAGCAGAAATCCGGTAATCACATAAGAAAAGGGGATACCGGCCAGAACAGGTATACCGAGGAATGCAAAGAAATAAATAGCCTTCATGGTGATGATTCCAGTCAGGAGTATCGCATTTTGAGGAGCGGTGTTTGGATTTGTACCATCTTTGGTATACAGGATAAACTGAACAAAATCTTTCAGGGTAACCCAGTAGAGAGTTAATAAACCATAAAAAAAGAAGGCATATACCGGTTGCAGTTTGTGGTACCATTTTACCTGTGTGTGTGGCGAGAAACGAAGCACCGTCTTATTGGCAATATCATCATCCTGATGGGTGATGTTGGTGTAGGTATGGTGCAAAATATTGTGCTGCAAACGCCAGTTGTGCTTTGAGCCCCCAACAAGGTTCAGGGTGAACCCGAGCATTTTATTTAAAAAATTACTGGAGGAATAAGCTCCGTGAATGGCATCGTGCATAATGGCCATGCCAACTCCGGCCATGCCAATTCCCATAACAAACCACAGCAACAGCGACGGCAGGAGTGCCGGCTGAAAAAGGACCAGGTAAAAATAGGGAACTATATATATCGCCAAAATTACAATGGTTTTAACAACCATATTGGTATTGGCATGAATGGACACACCACGGTCCCTGAACTGTTGGTCAACTCTCTTTTTCAGTGTTTTAAAAAAGATGTTCTTGTCTTTTCCTGCAAATGTAACTCTCGGTCTTTCTTTCATGTTTCGATATGGGGAACTTGAATATATTTACTGGTGAACTTTCTGTTGCACTTCTTTCTCTTGCACTTATAGATTGCGTTGAAAAGCCCATTGTCACATGTTTGATATGTCCATTGCCAGTAAAAAAATGGATTTAAGCATTATCAATTGGTTATCTGCCTAAACAATTGGCTTTAAACATAAAGCCGTATCAAGATATCCATACCGTTGCTCATTGACATTACAAATATTCTATCGATTAGTTATAGATTTTACAGATCCATATAGTCAAAAGGAACAGAACCAATTTGCATTATTGACAGTGAAATCTCACGGAAGCACATGGTTATCTCGCTGAGGCACATGGAAACAGTCTCTTTCGGCAACGGTTTTGTCCATACAGGACAAGAGGTGATTTATCCCTGAAGTGCCTTCAGTTCTTGGCGCGGTTGATGAGCGTCTCCAGATACCGTGATTTCACCTGCTCACTCGCCAGTGCCTGCTTGATCGGGGGCAGCTTCAACACAACGCCAAGAATCGCAGCCATGGCGCGATGACTGTACAGCGCCCGGTTGTCGAAGATCAGATGCTGCAGCTTGCCGCGTTCAATCGCCATCATCACCACCCGGTGCGTTGAATCCAGCGGCGTGATCACCCGCTCCTTACGCGCAACAAGACGAACGGCATCCTTGTTGCAGGCCCTCACACACAGCCCGCATCCGAGACAGATGTCCTCGTTTAGCCGGGCTTTCTGTTTTTTTGGATGTTTGGGATCGTTCGCCGAAACCATTCCGATCGCTTCAACCGGACACGCCTGTGCACACCGGATGCATCCACTGCACTCTTCCTCATCAATTTCCGGCAGAAAATTGGTGGTGTGCACCGGGTGTAGCATGCCGAAGCGTCGTGCGGCAATCATCGCCTCGCAACAGCAGCCACAGCAGTTGCAGATGAAATTGACCCCCTCACGCACATTCTCCCCGAACTGGACAAGGTTGCTGTCATGGGCCTGCTGCAGCAGATCCAGTCCCTCGGCAACATCAACGGATCGTGCAAAACCATGACGCACCAGCGGGTCAGCAGAATTGTTGAAGGTCATGCAGATGTCCATGGGGGCATTGCACGCCTTGTCCATGTGATGCATCTTGTGGCGGCAGTAGCAGATGCCAACCGCCCGCTTCTTTGCCGTCCGGATCACCTCGCTGGCCCTTTCGTAGTCCAGCACATGAAGAGAATTATCAGCCGGCAGCGCCGGTTCGTGAACGAATGTCCGGCCAAGCTGGGTCTCCCCGTCGGTAAACAGATTTTTGATGAAATCCTCTTCCACATTCAAATATTCATGAAAAAGCTCACTGAGTACCTTCTGATCGATATCCCCCCGCGTGCGCATCAGTGAAAATTCAAAGAAACCGGCCATGGGAGGAGGAAGGATATACGTTGTGGTCCCGTTCTTTTCTACATCCAGCAGAATGGCCCTCTCAGCCAGGCCATCAAGCACTTTGTGAGTCTCGGCCAGGGACAGCTTCCAGATGCCGGCAGCCTTTTCCGCAGTAAACGGTTTGATCGGCAGCCGGGACAGCAGTTCGGCCTCTTTTTCATGCATCAGAATGCTCAATATCCTGAATAGCAGCTGCGAGGGGGGAGCACCCTGGGGGAAGCGGTTTAACCGTTCGGCAAGTGCTGCAAAGCCGGATTTTGTGACGTGATGTGACATTGCAATGACCTCCTGTGAATATCGGTTCCGGGAAATGTCTTCAGATGTTTTCTGCCCTTTGTTTTCCTAAATAATCTTTAATACTTGACATAAGCATAAATAGATTGTAGCTTTGAACTTTCCATCAGGCCAGAACTGTTCTCGGAACTCAGACGAGCCTGATTCAATCTTTTTTGATTCTGATTTTACGAAATGAATTTGCCCGCAATTACTGCTATCCGATATAACATGCACACAGCCATGTGTATGTGTTGTATGATGCCTCCAACGGAAGGTAGTGGTTGTTGTATGTGTTAAACAGATTACTAATCTGATTTATATCAAAAGCCCGCTGCCTTTCCGGTTGCGGGTTTTTTTTGTCTGCAATCCGGACAATCCCCACTCTCCGGATTTAAACCCCTTGCTCTACTTATATCAATGCATCAGATATGTATCACAATAATGAATATGCAACAAATCAACCTGTATCGCCAGTCAAAACATCAGAATGATCCCCTTGATTGAACCATTGGACGGATACGCCGTATTTACTGCCATTGTCATTGTTTTGATGATGGGTGCACTAATCCGCGGTTTCTCACGAACAGAGCACCTGTTCGTTGGTGCGCTGATTTTGTTTCTCATCACGGGCATTGTAACCCCCGTTCAGGCTTTGGCTGGGTTCACCAATACCACTGTCATCACCGTAGGTGCCTTGTTTGTGGTAGCTGAGGGCGTCCGTCAGAGCAGACTTTTTTCATTGCTGGAGAAGGTTCTGATTCCGAAAAAAAGGCATACAGGCAGGCTGCTTTTGCGAGTCATGGGGTCAACTTCGGTCATGTCTTCTATTCTCAACAACACACCGATTGTAGCCATGTTTATCCCACAGCTCGAACGGTGGGCGGCCCGTTTGGGGATTCCTGTTTCGAAGCTTCTGATCCCTTTGTCTTATGCCGCGATCACGGGAGGAATAATTACAGTCATCGGTACTTCAACAAATCTCATTGTATCGGAAATGCTGTCGGACCGGGGACATGGCGCTTTTAATCTGTTTCAACTTGCATGGATTGGCATACCCGCAACAATTCTGGTTATCGTTTGGTTTGTGCTGATCGGCCACAAGTGGCTTCCTGTCCGGCCGTCGGCGGCAACCTTGGAAAATTATTCAGATGAAAAACTGAGCCGTCCGAATGAAACCGCAGTGTATGAGAATGCGATTCCAGCCTTTAATCAGCAGATATTCCAGGGTGATTTTGCGTTTTCCGGTACGGCATTGACCGGAAGTTTGCCCAGTGGAGTATACACCCGGGGGGAAATCGCGGATAACAGCGTTACCCCGGGACGACCCGCCGGCAATTCGGAATTTCGCATCGGTAATGGTAGCTCAGCTCTCACGCTTCTGATACTCATCTTTATGATCGGGTTTTCTGCCAGCGGCTTGCTGCCCATTCATCAGTCTGTGATCGGTGCGGCTGTCATTATGATAGTCACGGGCCTTCTGCCGCTGAAAAAGGCAGCCGGTGCCGTCAATTTTTCCATTCTAATCGTGATAGCATCGGCTTTAGGCGTTGGCAAAGCCCTTGAAAATACCGGTTTGGCCGAAAGCATCGCCTTCTCGGTTATCAATGTCACATCAGGGTCTGGACTGATTTTTCTTCTGATTGCGATTTATCTGCTGACAAATTTGCTGACCGAAGTGATCACCAACAACGCTGCCGCGGTGATGATGCTTCCCGTGGCACTGAGTGCGTCGCAGGCTGTCGGTCTGGATGCCCAGGCCGTTGGCGTCACCGTCGCCGTTGCGGCCTCTGCAAGCTTCCTTTCACCCATAGGATATCAGACAAACCTGATGGTCATGAAGCCAGGTGGTTACTGTTTTACGGACTATATCAAGGCCGGGCTGCCCGTAACCATCATTCTGATGACTGTCACCGTACTTATGGTAACCTGGTTATGGACCTGATACATCAATCTGCAAAACCGATCAATCTGAAAAAACGAAACAAGATAATAAGCTTATCAAACTTAAAAACGAGACAATCTAATAAACTTATCAAGCTGATATAACGAAACAATCTAATAAGCATATAATTCTGTAAAACCGGACAACAACATGAACAATACTGATAATCTGCACAGTTACAATCAGCAAAATTCCAATCAGTACAGCTTCAATCAGCACAATTATGAACCGCATGGCAACAGAAAGCAAATCCGCGATCATCACAATTTCAACAAGCATGGCTACATCCCGAAAGGGCACTCCAACGGAGCAAAACTTCCAATATCTGCGGGGCGAAACGCGCGGCCCAGCCACCTCAAAGCACTGGAAGAAGAAGGCATATATGTTTTCCGCGAAGTAGCGGCGCAGTTTGAGCGTCCTGCACTGCTGTTTTCAGGAGGCAAGGATTCCATAGTGATGGTGCATCTGGCTGAGAAAGCTTTCCGGCCGGCCAGCATACCATTCCCGCTGCTGCATGTTGATACAGGACATAATTTTGCTGAAACCATTGCATTCCGGGATGCGCTTGTCAAACGGACAGGCAGCCGGCTTATCGTTGGCAGCGTTCAGGATAGCATAGAAAAAGGCAGGGTGCAGGAGGAAACGGGGCCTGAGGCCGGAAGAAATTCCCTGCAGACTACCGTTTTGCTGGATACCCTCAAGGTGCATAATATCGATTGCGCAATCGGTGGCGGGCGCAGGGATGAAGAGAAGGCCAGGGCAAAGGAACGGTTCTTTTCCCACAGAAATATCTTTGGCCAATGGGATCCGAAAAATCAGCGACCGGAATTGTGGGGCTTGTTCAATGGCCGCAAGAATCCGGGAGAGCACTTCCGGGTATTTCCACTGAGCAACTGGACCGAGATGGATATCTGGCAGTATATCGCTTCGGAGAATATTCCCATCCCGTCAATTTATTTTTCGCATACCCGGAATGTATTCAACAGGAGGGGAGTATGGCTGGATGACTCTCCATTTATCACACGCTATCCGGACGAAAAAGTTGTCCGGAAAACCGTACGATTCCGGACCATAGGGGATGCCACCTGTACTGGTGCGGTATTGTCCCGGGCATCCACCCTTGAGGAAATCATTGCGGAAGTTGCGGCCTCCCGGGTAACCGAACGGGGCAACCGGCACGATGACAAGCGGTCTGAAGCTGCAATGGAAGACCGCAAAATTCTCGGATACTTTTAGAAGGCAATGAGGTCGACGGAAACTCATAGAAATACCAATGAAGAATATCAACCAGGTGAAAAAATTGAATAATTCGAAGTCACAGGATCAATCGGGCGAACGAGAGGATCTGCAGTACCCGAATGACTTGCACAAACCGGAGGGGCTGCAGCCACCGGATGATCAGCCGCTTGCAGAGGGGGCCACATCGGATCCGGAGACTGATCTGCTTCGGTTCACTACAGCAGGAAGTGTCGACGATGGGAAAAGCACGCTCATCGGCAGATTGCTTTTTGACAGTAAATCCATTTTTGAGGACCAACTCGATGCACTTCAAACATATTCGAAAGCTGAAAATGACGGATCTGTGAACCTTGCGCTGCTGACCGACGGCCTTCGTGCCGAGCGAGAGCAGGGAATAACCATTGATGTGGCATATCGCTACTTTGCAACCCCCAAACGCAAATTTATAATTGCCGATACACCAGGCCATGAGCAGTATACGCGCAATATGGTAACGGGTGCATCAACTGCAGATCTTGCCGTCATACTGATTGATGCCCGAAAAGGGGTTTTGACACAAAGCCGCCGGCATGCGTATATCTCATCACTGCTCCAGATTCCCAATCTTGTGGTCGCCATCAACAAAATGGATCTGACTGAATATCGGGAATCACGCTTCCGTGAAATAGTGGATGATTTCAAATCCTTTGCGAGGCATCTTGACGTAAGTAATATCACTTTCATTCCGATATCGGCACTGCAAGGAGACAACATAGTCAACAAGAGCGATCATATGCCGTGGTATGAAGGACCCACGCTGTTGTCCCATCTGGAAAGTGTGAATGTCAGTTACCGCAAAAACCTGCAAAATTTTCGCTTCCCGGTTCAGTTTGTGATTCGGCCGAATCAGGATTTTCGCGGGTATGCCGGCCGTGTGGTGTCCGGAAGTATTAGCAGGGGGGATGATGTGTTGATCCTTCCGGCGAATGAACGGACAAAAATCCGCTCGATTTTGACACCGGAAAACCCTGTAGAAACCGCCGTTGCCGGTGAGTCGGTTGTGCTTCAGACGGATCAGGAAATTGACATATCACGCGGCGATATGATTGTCAGGGTGGATGATGCGCCCGTGAGCACCACGAAACTCGAAGCCACCGTATGCTGGATGAACAGAATTCCGTTGCAGCCGGGTAAATCATATGAACTGATGCATACTACCCGGACAACACGGGCTGTAGTAAGCAGCATATCATACCGGTTTGATGTGGATTCCCTGCAGCAGGAACCTTCAGATGAACTGGGACTTAACGAAATAGGCCGCGTTACATTTGAAACCGCCCATCCGCTTTTTGTCGATCCCTATCATATCAATGGTGATACAGGTAGCTTTATCCTGATCGATCCTGATTCCAATGTAACTGCCGGTGCGGGGATGATATTGGAACACACCGAAACGCCGGAACATAGCCCGGAGAAATTGCATCCGGGGAATGTGCCGGAACCCGCAAACAAGGAAAATGTATTCTGGGAGGAGTTGAATATCAGCCGGCAGAAACGTGAGCAGAAAAATGGGCACAAGGCCGGCGTTATTTGGTTCACGGGAGTGTCCGGTGCTGGAAAAACTACGATTGCCAGGGCGTTGGAAAACAAACTGTGGGATAGCGGACATCAGACGATGCACCTGGATGGCGATCAGCTGAGGCACGGCTTGAACAGTGATCTTGGCTTCAGTCCATCCGATCGGAGGGAGAATATTCGCCGGGTCGGCGAAGTTGCCCGACTGTTTTTCGAGCAGGGTAATATCGTTCTCTGTTCGTTTGTATCGCCGTATCAAAGCGATCGAAAGGCAGTGCGAGAACTGTTTCCCGACGACCGGTTTCTGGAAGTGCATGTCCATTGTCAGCCGGAAACACGGATCCGGAGGGATCCGAAAGGGTTGTACCGGAAAGCGAAACTGGGACAGATCACATCACTTACCGGCTTTGATTCGGAATATGAAGCTCCCGGTGATGAAGCCGTCTCCATCGATACCGATCAAATTAAAGTGGAAGAGGCGGTTGCCGGACTGGCATCTCATCTTCATATTTATCATATTTATGAATAACAATCAATATAATCAGTAGCTTACAACAACCAGCTTGCCGGCTGATGCGGGTCAACCACAATTCAGTCGGCGGGATTCACAAAAAAAACGACAAACAATCATGAAACGAATAATCATATTTGCATTTGCGATCATCATCGCATCAACCATTCAGGTCCAGGCAACCGATGCGATAGTATCGACGGATTGGGCCGCCAGAAATCTGAACAATCCGGATGTCCGGTTTGTGGAAGTCAGTGTTGAGCCGGGAAAATTTGAGCGGGCACACATACCCGGTGCGGTTAATCTGAGGTGGCATACTGATCTTGTCGATCCGGTGCGCCGCGATATCGTGTCAAAAGACCGGTTTGAAGAGCTGTTGTCTGAACTTGGAATTGGTAATGAGACAACAGTGGTGCTCTACGGAGATCATAATAACTGGTTTGCAGCCTGGGGTGCGTGGGTTTTTACGATTTACGGCCATGAAAACCTGAAAATTCTGGATGGCGGCCGCGATAAGTGGGAGCGGGAGCGGCGTCCGGTCAGTAACCGACCTGCCCGTCATGAGTCAACTGGCTATACGGTAAAAGCTGTTAATTCCCATTTGAGAGCCGGTTTGCAGGATGTGCTCGCTGTTGTGGAAAGTGAACAGTCCGGTGCCCTCATCGACATCAGATCGCCTCAGGAATACAGTGGACAGGTCATTGCACCTGAAGGAATTCAGGAGCTGGCTATCCGGGCGGGCCATATTCCCGGCGCTGTAAATGTGCCGTGGGGAAACATCGTTAACCCCGATGACGGTACGTTTCTTCCTCGGGAACAGCTCAAAAAGATTTATGCCGAAAAGGGAGTGGATGGATCCGTGCCGGTCATCACATATTGCCGGATTGGTGAGCGTTCAAGCCACACCTGGTTCGCACTGCATTACATTCTTGGTTATGAAACCAGTAATTATGACGGCTCGTGGACAGAGTACGGCAATGCTGTAGGTGTCCCGATTAACAATCCATCCGGAACGGTTTGGACTGGCAAGTGAGACAGCACGACGAGGTTTAACCGGCACGATTGGCGCGATTCGACGCCGCCAGCTGCCGAACCAGCTTCTGACATCCCTGCACAGAATCAGGCGAGGTACGTTCTGTGCAGGGTTTTTTTTATCATCCCGAAAGCGGACTTCGGAAATATGAGGTTTCAGAAATTTGATGTTTATGGATAAACAAAAAAAACGAGCCGTTTTGGTGGCGGCAGGCATTCTGCTGTTGATTGCAGCGGCTTATTTCTACCTCTCGGCCAGTGAACGGTTCGGATCTCAGGCGGCATTTGTCTTCCTGACAGGAATCACCTTCGGAATACTGCTGCAACGCTCACGATTCTGTTTTTTTTGTATTCTCCGGGATCTGTTTGAGGGTAAAAACGGACGCCCGGCGGCCGGTCTGCTGACAGCTCTTGTGGTTGGCAGCGTGGGCTATCTGATTTTATTCGGGAACTGGATCCCAAAACCATCCGGCGGCTATCTGCCGCAAGATGCCCACATCGGGCCTGTCGGTCTGCATCTGGTTGCAGGCGGACTTCTCTTCGGGTGGGGAATGGCGTTATCAGGTTCCTGTATCAGTGCCCATTTGTATCGGCTGGGCGAAGGATTTTCCGTGGCGCCATTTGCTCTTGCGGGCACTGCAGTCGGTTTTATTCTTGGGTTTGCATTATGGAATACGCTCTATGTCGCAACCATATCGGAGGCTCCTGTCGTATGGCTGCCGGATTGGGGCGGTTACGCACCCTGGGCAATTATTCAGATAACCGTATTGCTTGCATTGATGATCTGGCTTTTGCTGCGCTATAGCAGACCGTCAGACAGCGGTTCCGGTTCCCGGCAGTCGGCTCATTCAGACCTGTCGGCTCATTCGTCTCAGACAGCCCATTCGTCCCGGGATGATCAGGGCTGTTCACCGGACCCAGCCAACGCAGTCAAATCTTCCGCACCCGTTGACCCGGGCTGCGGCGACAGTCCGGAATCGGTTCATCGCGTGAGGGAATATGGACAGGCTGAAGATTTACAGGGCTACACCCTTTCCATGTTGTGGGAGCGTGTATGCGTCAACCGATGGCCCACCTGGGTGGGGGGTATCGGCATCGGCGTCCTTTCTTTCCTCTACTATCTCAGAGTAGAACCGCTCGGAGTCACCGCCGAGATCGGCCGGCGCTCAAGAGATATCGGTTCTCATCTTGAAATCATACCGACACGGATGGAAGGGCTTGACGGCTTTGCCGGCTGCAGCACCGCCTCGTCACCGGACCTGCTCACATCAAACGGAATTTTTATCCTGGCGCTTGTGGCGGGTTCGCTATTTGCCGGGGTGTTGTCCGGCCGGTTTCAGCTCAGCAGCCTTACTGTCTCCAGAGCGGTGAGGGGCTTTGCCGGTGGCATTCTGCTGGGCTTCGGTGCCATGATATCCCTGGGATGTACCGTCGGAACGACACTTTCAGGTATATCCGCTTTTGCATTGTCGGGTTGGGTGTTTACAGCAGCCATGACAGCAGGTGTATGGACCGGAATTCGCTGGAAGTGGCATATCTGATATCAGAATCAGAACGAGAACGAGCGAGTTACAATCCCAGAAACTTTAAAATTCTGCTGATGATGCCAGTTTCTATCCGCAGGCCGGCTTTGTTCATCACATCATGACCCCAAACTGCTTCCGTAGCATCCAGTGCTGCGCTTCTGTCACCTTTACGGAGCAGATCAAGTGTATCCGTATCCACCCATTCATACCATTTCTGTTTTCTGAGTTCCGGATCACGGATCAGTTGCATTACGGGATCCCGTAATGTTCCGGCGATTTCAAGGAATTCGGCATAGGCATCATCCAGTTCCTCCCTGAATCGTTCCTTCAGCCGGACTGCAAGTGCCGGAGCCAGACCGTTGGTTGAGAAAGAGACCGTCAGTTTTCCCTGGCGGATTACAGAGCCGAATGCAGCATTGGAAAGCGGAATGTTGTCCATTACATTGATCAGCAGATTCCTGTCTTTAGCCTCACCGGATACCGTTTGTGCGATATCGGGAGTATAGTCTGCGGCAATTGCAAACGCGGCGCCTTCCAGGTCGCCGTAACTGTACTCCCGGGCAGTCCATTCAATGCTGCCCTCCTGGTGAAGCTGACTCAGCCGATCGGTCAGTGTCAGGCTGATAACATGCACATTTGCATTGAAAGAGAGCAACTCCTCGGTTTTGCGCTCAGCCTCTTCATTACCACCAAGCAGAACGACTTTCTGTTCATGAAGACGGGTCAGATAAATCGGATAAAATGACATTGTTCAGCCCCGGTGCAGTCCACATTCGGTTTTCTGTTTGCCGGCCCACCGTCCGGCCCGCAAGCTGCCCTCCTGATCAACCGGCTGCGTACAGGGAAAGCATCCAATACTCGGATACCCTCTGTCATGCAGTTCGTTGTATGGAAGCCGGTGATGCTTTACATATGACCAGACTTGATCTTCCGTCCAGGCTGCAAGCGGATTGATTTTCAGTACCCTGTTGATTTCATCCCACTGAAAAAGTGGTGCATTCCGGCGCGATTCGGACTGATCCCTTCGAATGGCGGTGATCCATGCTTTTTTGTCCTTCAGATAGTGCTGCATTGGCAAAACCTTGCGGATATGGCAGCATTTGTCAGGGTTTGATTCCCAAAGTTTCTCCCCATAAATCTGTGATTGATCATCAAGTGTGATATTGGTGCTGACCCGGACAAGACGGATGCCGAGTTGATTTTCCAGCTGTTCAATAAGTTCATAGGTTTCATCGAACAGCAGACCGGTATCCAGATAAAAAATGGTGGTTCCCGTGTCAATAAGAGAGATATGATGCATGAGAACGATTCCGGAAACACCAAAGCCGGTTGACATGGCAGCATCCTTGCCATATTCACCGATAGCCCATCGCAGTATCGCTTCCGGATTTGTTGACTCGAAAAGCAAATTGAGTTTTCTTATATCTTTTTCGGTATTAGTCACAATGAAGCGGCCGTTTTGTTGAAGGTTAGCGAGGTATGAAGTGATTTCGGGGCTCTGGATATCTCATCCGGCGTGATGTCCGGCTGAAACCAATTGAGAGACTTGTGGTATGCTGCTACTTGTCCGATTACAATGATGGCCGGAGAAGCGATACCTTTTGATTTAGCCGTAATATCAGACAGTGAACCCGTGATCACTTCCTGTTTTGGGGTTGTTCCCCGGCTGATCAGCGCAACAGGCGTATCTGGCGGTTTCCCGTGAAGTATTAATTTTTGGATGATGCCACTGAGGTTGTTGAGCCCCATGAGGATAACCAGCGTTGATATATTTTTCAGTACCGACCAGTCATAGCTGCTGCTTGCCGGATGCAGGTGTCCGCTGATCACAGTAAATCCAGTTGCCAGATTCCGCATTGTGAGCGGGATGCCGGCATATGCAGGTACCGCTGATATACTGCTTATTCCCGGCACCACTTCGAACGGTATGCCATGGCGACTGAGTTCAAGACATTCTTCCCCGCCGCGTCCGAAAATAAAAGGATCTCCGCCTTTAAGGCGAACGACCGCGCGCCCCTGATGCGCTTCGCTGATCATCTTTCGGTTAATCTCTTCCTGGGTGACCGACGGGTTTCCGTACTGTTTTCCGACACTGACCATTTCTGCATCGGCCTGTGCGTGTTCAAGGATGCTTATATTGATAAGCCGGTCGTATAATATGACATCAGCATGCTGCAGTATGCGCACGGCCTTTAGTGTCAGCAACTCCGGATCACCGGGTCCGGCCCCGACGATGCTTACACATCCCGGTCTTGCAGAACCACCACTCTTCTTTTCTGGAATGTCTTGCAGAACGTTACGGATCATACTTCTACCTCCTCTACGGATGTTGTTGTGAACTCCTCAAATGCATTGGTTCTTGCCATGAAATCACTGAAAAGTTCTCCATTGATCCGGTTCTCCCCAAAGTGTTTCAGCAATGGCTGGACAGCAGGCACAAGCTGATCGAGTTCAACCAGATCTTTGTAAAGACGGTTCAGCCGCCTTCCGGCAATGTCACCACCAATGAAAATATCATACTTGTTGAGCGAGTGTCCGACAATACCGATATCAGCGACGTATGGACGTGAACAGCCATTGGGGCACCCAGTCATACGTATGGAAATTTCTTCACGGCCGAGTCCCAGGTCATCCAGCTCTTTTTCAAACTTCCGGATTACATCAGGAAATACCCGCTCCGCTTCCGTTATGGCCAGGCCGCATGTCGGCAGGGCAGGGCAGGCCATCGAGTATTTTCGGACAGCAGTCAGTGTGCCGGCATGAGGAATATTTCTTTTTTTGATGATTTCCTCGATTCCATGCCGGTCAGCTTCCCGAATATGGGTCAGAAGGATATCCTGATTCGGGGTAAGTCGTACGCCGGTTTGATAGGCCTTGATAATTTCCCTCAGTCCGGTTTTCATCTGCACGTCAGGAGTATCAGCAATGCGGCCGTTTTGAACGGACAGGCCAAGGTACCAAAGGTCATCGGACTGACGGTTCCATCCCAGGTGCAAATTGGGACGCATTTCATCAATTTCTCCTGGTGGATCAAGCGTGTAGCCCAGGCGGCGTTCCAGTTCTTCGCACAGCTTTGATATGCCCCACTCATCCACAAGATACTTGAACCGGGCGTGCTTCCTGTTTTCACGATCACCATAATCGCGTTGGATCGCTACAATCGCGGTGACAACATCACGGGTTTTTTCAAGAGGCACATATGCCAGGGGATCTGCCAGGCGTGGAAAAGTCTCTTTCTTTTTGTGGTTCATGCCCATGCCACCGCCTGCAACAACAGTAAATCCGGCCAGCCTGTCCAGACTGTCCGGTACGGCAATCAAGCCGATGTCATGTGTAAAAACATCCACACAATTATCTCCCGGCCAGGCTACGCCGATTTTAAACTTCCTCGGCAGGTAGTTTTTTCCGTAAAGCGGTTCATGCTCAGGATCGACTTCATGAGTTGAAATCTGCTTTTCACCATCGATCCATATTTCATGATAGGCCCGGCTTCTGGGAAGCAGATGATCCGATAATTGACGTGTAAGCTCCATGATCTGCTGATGTGCTGTATCGGTCGCAGGAGCCGGGCAGCACATGATATTTCGGACGATATCACCGCACGCACCGATGGCTGTAATCATCTGGTCATTGAGGTTGCTGAGTGCTTTGCGCAAATCGCCTTTTATCACTCCATGAAGCTGTATCGTCTGCCGTGTTGTCAGACGTAGAGTGCTGTTGCCATATGTATCGGATATCTTGTCATGCGCAAGATATTGTGAAGCGAAGAGCCCTCCACCGGCAATGCGGCTTCGCACCATGAAACTGTATTCTTTATCCATTCCTTTCTGTTTACGGATATCGCGGTCGTCCTGCTGGTAGATGCCATGGAATTTGAGGATCTGGATGTTGTCTTTATCAATATGAGGGAGTTGGTTGTCCAGCTGGGCGGACAAGTCCCCCCGGAGGTTTCTGCTGTTTTCCTTGATCTGCTCGACCCGGGATACTTTGGCTGTCATGAGTTTTGGGTTTGTTATTTGCTGTTGCCTGTTGCAAATTGTCAGAATGAGTGCCGCAGCCTGTGAACTGCAAATTGGCGGGGTGAGTTGGTGGAGGGAGGGATTTAAAGCAAAAAAAAGCCCGTTACCAGGAGGCAGCGGGCTTTTTCAAAAGAAAAATCGAATATTACGATAACATCCTGAACAGACCACCACCCCTGTCTCCGCAGAGCATACAACACATCAATATGGTTTGTGTAATGGAGTGAGTCGTCATTTTGCTGTAATTATAAATAACTGATTGTTATCGTAACAGTTTAAGGTCAAAAGGTAATGTTCTTATGCAGTCAATGTCAAGGTTTATTTACAATCTGAGATTGGCGGATGTTTGTCAGCATTGTTCAGGACTTCGATTAATCGTATATTTTACATGCTCTGATGAACATTGTGCTACTATGTACCACTATTTTCTGTACCACAATTTTCTGAATAAAAACGCTATCCTCGTCAAAATTATTGATTAGTAACAAGTTACAATAAATTATTTCCAGGCTGGGCAGGCCTGAAATTATTTTACATATCGATCAGTCATCATAGATGTAAAAAATTGATGTATAAACGGCTTTACTGACAGTATTGGGCCGTTTGGTGAGAGACAGGAAGAGATGTATCTGTTTTTCCATCATCAGTTAATTGAGAAGGGATAGTCTTGCTATATAATAATAACCAATTTCGTTGAATTCCCTGTCGAAGCAGGCTATATTTCAACTTACCATTCAAGCGGAAACCATCACATAATGATGAAAGATAAAAACGAGATTCTTGATCACTGGCGCCAGCGGTATCCTGAAAAATTCTCCGAAGAAAACAGGATTTTTTCCAATGTAAGGAGAGGTGACAAGATTTTTATCGGTACCGCTTGTGGTGAGCCGCAATATCTCGTTAAAGCCCTGGTCAAGTATGTTGAAAAATATCCCAAGGCTGTTGCTGATGCCGAACTGATGCAGGTATGGACGCTCGGCGTTGCACCATGGAAGGACGAAAAATTCAATTACAACTTCAGACATAATTCCTTCTTTATTGGTGACAACACCCGGGAGAAGGTCAACACAGGTTTTGCCGATTACACCCCGATTTTCCTCTCGCGTATTCCGCAGTTACTGAAACGCAAGAACATAGAGATCGATGTTGCGCTTATCCAGGTTTCGATGCCCGATAAAAACGGGTATGTAAGCCTGGGAATCAGTGTCGACATCACCAAAGCTGCCATGGAATCGGCACGCCTGGTAGTTGCCCAGATCAATCCGCGCATGCCCCGAGTACTTGGCGATACGTTTGTCCACCTGAAAAACATCGATTACCTCGTCTTTAAAGAAGAAGAATTGCTGGAGTTTTCCACCGACGTGCCCGGAAATATATCACAGAAAATTGGCAAGTATGTGGCCCGAATCATTGAAGACGGTGACACCATTCAGCTGGGGTACGGAAGCATGCCCAATGCGATCCTTGCCAATATCACAAACAAGAAAAATCTTGGCATTCACTCGGAATTGCTAACCAACTCCATGGTGGAGCTGATCAAACGCGGTGTGATAAACAACTCGATGAAAAGCATCGACAAGGGCAAGAGCATTGCTTCATTCTGCATGGGGTCACGGGAGACCTATGACTTTATTGATGACAATCCGGGAGTCGAGTTCAAGGAAGTGAGCTATACCAACAATCCACTGGTCATTGCAGAAATTGAGAACATGACCGCCATCAATGCCGCGCTACAGATCGACCTGACCGGGCAGTCCACATCCGAGTCCATCGGCAGCATATTTTACAGTGGCATCGGAGGACATGCGGATTTTATGAGAGGCGCCAATCTCTCGGCCAATGGAAAGACCATTCTGGTGATGCAGTCAACAGCGAAAGACGGCGAAGTGTCTCGTATCGTGCCTTTCCTGGACAGTGGAGCCGGTGTTACACTCAACCGGGGCGACATCAACTATATCGTCACTGAATACGGCGTGGCCTACCTGCACGGAAAGAATATTCGTGAACGGGCTATGGACATCATCTCCATTGCCCATCCGAAATACCGGGCGGAGCTTATCAAACGTGCCAAGGAACTGCATCTTATCTATCAGGACCAGGCCTACATCCCCGGTAAACGCGGCGAGTACCCTGAACACCTCGAAACGCATCGTGTAAGTTCGACCGGTCAGATATTGCATTTCCGGCCCGTCCGGATCAATGACGAACCGTTGATCAAGGATTTCTTCTATTCGCTCTCCGACCAGAGCTTTCAACGCCGTTTCATGTCCTCCCATGTCGATATGCCCCACTCCAAGCGCCAGGATTTCGTGGTGATCGACTATACGAAGGAGATTACCATGCTCGCCTGTGTTGATGTGAACGGAAACGAGCGGGTAGTGGGAATGGGACAGATCTTCAAAAATCCCGACGGCAAGATGGGTGAAGTCTCCTTTGCGGTCAGGGACGACTATCATAACCGCGATATCGCCTCCGAAATGCTGAATTATCTTACCGAGATTGCGGTCAGTGACAATATGGAAGGATTCACCGCCGAGGTTCTGGTGGAGAACAAGCCGATGCTACGGGTCTTTGAAAAGATGGGATTTGATTTGGAAAAACGAATAGAAGATGGTGTTTATGAAATCATAATGAGATTTGGTGATTGGAAACATGAGCAATTATAAAGATCTGTTTGAACCCAGGTCGATAGCCATTATCGGGGCATCGCATGATCCGAAGAAAATCGGCCATACGATCCTGAATAACCTGATCAGTGGGGGCTACAAAGGGAAAATCTATCCGGTAAATCCTTCCGGCGGGGAAATACTCGGATACCGTGTCTACAAATCCGTGCTGGATATTGAGGATGAGATTGACGTGGTCTCGCTGGCGATACCCGCAAAATTCTGTCTTGACGCCGTAAGGGAGTGTGCCAAAAAGGGAGTGAAATACATTCAGATCATCAGTTCCGGGTTCTCCGAGATCGGCAATGACAGGGAGGAACGGGAGATTGTGCGCATAGCAAAGGAAGCAGGGGTGCGTGTGATGGGTCCGAATACCTTCGGAATGTATTCGGCCGAAGTCTCAATGAACCTGACCTTTTCCGCCACACCGGTCAAGGAGGGAGGTGTGGCTATTCTCACCCAGAGCGGAGCGCTTGGCATCGCCATGATCGGACGGACCGCCGTGGATAACATGGGGCTATCGGTGATCGTCTCCACCGGCAACAAGTCGGATCTGGACGAGGCCGATCTGTTGGAATACCTCGAAGACCACGACCGGACACGGGTGGTGATGATGTATATCGAAGGCATCAAGAACGGGGAGAAGCTGATTCCGATCCTGAAAAGGATTGCGAAGAAAAAACCGCTTATCGTCATCAAATCAGGTCGCTCCAAACGCGGCGCACAGGCAGCTGCCTCCCACACCGGATCGCTGGCGGGACTCGATGCCATTTTTGATGCGGTGATGAAGCAGTGCGGCGCGCTCAGAGCCGACAGTCTCGAGGAAGCGTTCAACTGGTGCCGCTTTCTATCGTTCGCGCCCGAGCCGCTGGGCAAGCGCACCGTTATCGTCACCAATGGCGGTGGCATCGGTGTACTGGCGACGGACGCCTGTGAAAAGCACAATATAGAACTATATGATGACCAGCAGGTGCTCAAGGAGACATTCGAGAAATCTACGCCTTCATTCGGCTCCACCAGGAACCCGATCGACATAACCGGCGGTGCCCTGGCCGACGATTACCTGGCAGCACTCACCGCTCCGGTGGACTGTGAATCGATTGACTCTACAATCACGCTCTATTGCGAGACCGCCACGTTTGATTCGGAAAACCTGATTCCCATGGTCCGAAAAACGTATGACAGGCACCACGAGGCTTCCAAGCCGGTTACGTATGCCATTGTAGGCGGTGAATCCGTGGAGCATGCTATCAAGGAACTCAGCAGGCAGAACCTGCCGGTGTTTCGGGATGTGGAACCGGCTGTCTCGTGCATGGGTGCGCTCTATCGCTACAGTGCTTACAAGAACAGGAAATCGGCTGAACTTCAGGAACCGGATATCGACGTTAATGCCATCAACGCCATTATTGACAAAGCGATGGCGGATGAGCGCACTTTTCTGCTTGCTGATGAGGCGCAGGATGTTATGCGGGCTTCCGGGATCAGGATTCCAAAGAGCACCATTGCCAGAAACCTGGCCGCAGCCGTGGATGCAGCAGAGGAAATGGGCTACCCGGTAGTGATGAAAGTTGTATCAAGGGACATCATCCACAAAAGCGATGCCGGCGGACTGGCTCTCGATCTGGAGAACAAGCAGGAAGTGATCGATGCCTATGAGGCGATCATAAACAACTGTCGCGATTATGACCCCGATGCACACATTACAGGAGTAGAGGTTACAGAGATGGTCACATCCGGCCTTGAAATGGTTGTTGGTGCCATCCGGGACCCATCCTTTGGTCCGGTTGTCATGTGCGGATTGGGCGGGATCTATGTGGAAGTGATGAAAGATGTCGCTTTCCGCTCCTTCCCTCTCAATGAAGAAGAGGCACGCCGCATGCTTCAGGAGATCAAATCATATCCATTGCTTCTCGGGGTAAGGGGTGAAGAGAAAAAAGATATCGACGGAGTGATCGACTCCCTGCTTAAAGTGGGAAGCATCCTGTCCAGATGTGACCGGATAACGGATATCGAGATCAATCCCATCGTTGTTTACAGCGAAACCGCAGGTCTCAAGGCACTGGACGTAAGAATATTGTTACAACATACCAAGGAGGAGAAATAATGAAAAGCGCTGTATTTGCATCAATCCGTGAAGGTTCAGGCAAGACATCGGTGGTGGTGGGTACCATGGCCGCCCTTAAAAACAAATACGGATATACCAAGCCGATTGGTGACCGGCTCATTTACAAGCTGAAAAGAAACAGGGACTATGACTCGCATCTGGTAACGGATATTTTCCAGCTGAGTGAGGAGGCGGAAAATATAACACTGGGTTTTGACCACTCCAAGCTGCGCTACATGTATAACGACGAGAGCATTAAAAAAGCAGTAATGGATCTGGTGGAGAAGGCCGGTAAAGGTCATGAAGGCGTATTCATTGAAGCAGGAAAGGATATTTTCTATGGCTCGTCGCTCAAACTGGATCCGCTTTCTCTTGCAAGACATACGAATTCTTCCCTTATTTTGATTGCCTGTGGTGACAGTGAGTCCGTTATGGATGATCTGTCTTTCGCCAAACGGAATCTGGATCTGGATGGTATACCATCCTGTTCAGTGATCGTCAACAAGGTGCATGATATCGATGAGTTCGAAGATCTTTACCTCGATCAAATCCAGGACCTCGGTTTTGAGATCCTGGGTGTGCTGCCCTACAAGGAGCGCTTAACCAAGTTTACAATCAGCTACCTTGCGCAGCGATTTTACGCCAAGGTTGTGGCGGGAGAAGAAGGATTGAACAATACCGTAAAAAATGTTTTTGTCGGGGCAATGTCAACCGATGAAATCCTCAGAAATCCGCTGTTCAACAAGGAAAACAAGTTTCTGATCACCAGCGGTGACCGGACCGACATGATCCTTGCTGCACTTGAGGGTGATACCTCTGGCATCATGCTCACCAACAATATCCTGCCTCCGTCCCATATTATTTCAAAGGCTAACGAAAGAAATATTCCACTGCTGCTTGTTTCCATGGATACATTTAACGCCTCGGCCAAATTTGGTCATCTTGAAACACTGCTGACCAGAGACAATAAGGATACACTGCGGATGCTGGAGCAAATGGCGGAGAAATACATCAAAATGGATCGCATTTTTGGGTAGTCGGGGTGGAAGGCGATGGAATGTTCCGCATGAAGTCGCTGTTTTCCCTGTGACTGTCAGGATCCCTGTTTCACACCTATTAGCCACTTATTGCCCTATATCATGAATACCCTGTTTGACAGAGAGCCGTTTGCACTACGGCACAACAGTCTGGCCGAAGACGAAATATCTTCCATGCTGGATGCCATTAGCTGTGAATCACTGGATCAGCTTGTGGAACAGTCCATACCCGCATCTATCCGGTTGGAAAAACCGCTGCAGCTGCCGGAACCGCTCAGCGAATATCATTTTATCAAGGAATTCCGGAAGATTGCATCAATAAACCGGGTTTTTCGGAATTATATAGGAATGGGATACTACGAAACGATTACACCGGCAGTTATTCAGCGTAATATTCTGGAGAATCCGGGCTGGTACACCTCGTATACACCCTATCAGGCGGAGATCTCGCAGGGCCGGCTGGAGGCGCTGATCAACTACCAGACCATGGTTATCGATCTCACGGGTATGGAGATTGCCAATGCTTCACTGCTTGATGAGGCCACAGCTGCTGCCGAGGCCATGACCATGATCCGCGACACGCGAAAGGGCTCCCGGAAAAAGGCTCAACGGTTTTTTGTGTCCAGTCTCTGCTATCCCCAAACCATTGATGTGCTGCGCACCCGGGCCGAACCTCTTGGCATCGAGCTTGTCATTGATCACCCTGATAATGTCGACCTGACCGATGACAGTCTTTTCGGACTGCTGCTTCAGTATCCCGACGGCAACGGCGAAATCCGCGATATCGCCCCACTGATTGCCTCGGCAAACGAACAGCATATCGGTGTCGTGGTTGCAGCCGATCTGATGAGCCTGGTGCTGCTGAAACCGCCTGGCGAGATGGGAGCGGATGTTGTAGTTGGGTCCACGCAGCGATTCGGGGTGCCGCTGGGATATGGCGGTCCTCATGCCGCATATTTTGCAACACGTGATGAGTACAAGCGCCAGGTTCCGGGGCGAATGATCGGTGTCTCGGTGGACAGTGCCGGTAAGCCGGCTTTCCGGATGGCGCTGCAGACACGTGAGCAGCATATCCGCCGGGAGAAAGCCACATCCAATATCTGTACAGCACAGGTTCTGCTGGCTGTAATGGCCGGTGCCTATGCCGTCTATCACGGTCAGGCCGGCTTGTACAGGGTGGCCTCCCGCATACATGCCCTGGCAAAACTGGCTAAAACAGGATTGAAAGAGCTTGGGTTTGACCAGCAAAACGAGCACTATTTCGATACTCTTAAAATTGATGTGCACAACGAGCAGCTGCAGAAGCGCGTGCGGGACGAGGCTGAAAACCGGGGAATGAACTTCCGCTACTTTGATGAGCCTTTCGTCGGCATCTCATTCGACCAGGCCAAGGAGCCGGAGGATGTGGAAGCTGTCCTTGAGGTATTTGCAACGGCATCGGACATGCAGGTCCCGGATACCGTGTCGCTCCGCGAACAGATTACCGTTGCATATCCGGATAAAATTGACCGCACTTCGGATTTTCTCACTCATCCGGTATTCAATACTTTCCATAGTGAGCACGAAATGCTGCGCTACCTGAAACGGCTGGAGAACAAGGACATCTCGCTGACGCATTCCATGATATCTCTTGGTTCGTGCACCATGAAACTCAACGCCACAACGGAAATGCTGCCGGTGAGCTGGCCGGAACTGGCCGATATCCATCCATTTGCACCGGAATGGCAGGCAGAGGGATATCGCAGGATCATCGATGATCTTTCAGACTGGCTGTGCGAAATCACCGGTTTCGACGCTATCTCCATGCAGCCGAATTCGGGCGCTCAGGGCGAATATGCCGGCCTTCTGACGATCCGCGACTGGCATATTTCCCGGGATGAGGGACACCGCAATGTGACCATCATACCATCATCGGCTCACGGTACCAATCCCGCCAGTGCAGTCATGGCCGGAATGAACGTTGTGATCACCAAATGTGACGATCAGGGAAATATTGATCTGGATGATCTTCGTGATAAGGTGGAAGCGCATAGCGAACGGTTGGCGGCTCTTATGGTGACCTATCCGTCAACGCATGGTGTATTTGAAGAGGATATTCGTGAAATATGTACACTGATTCATGAGCACGGCGGGCAAGTGTACATGGATGGTGCGAATATGAATGCCCAGGTCGGACTCACCTCACCGGCACGCATTGGTGCCGATGTGTGCCACCTCAATCTGCACAAGACATTCTGCATCCCGCATGGCGGCGGCGGACCTGGCATGGGTCCGATCGGGGTGCTGGAGCATCTCAGACCCCACCTGCCAGGACATTTTCGTCTCGAAAAAAAGGAAGGTGCGGTGTCCGCGGCGCCCTACGGCAGTCCAAGCATTCTGGCCATATCTTATGCCTATATTAGGATGATGGGATCAGATGCGCTTACCCAGGCGACGAAACTGGCAATTCTCAATGCCAACTATATCATGGAGCAGCTTAAAGAGTTCTATAAGCCGCTTTATGTTGGTAAAAACGGACGGGTTGGACACGAGATGATTGTGGAGCTTCGTGATATCAGGTCAACAACCGGTGTGGATGCCATTGATGTGGCCAAGCGGCTGATGGATTTTGGTTACCATGCTCCCACGGTTTCCTTCCCGGTTCCCGGTACCATGATGATCGAGCCGACCGAGAGTGAGAACAAGGCGGAGCTGGATCGTTTTTGTGAGGCAATGATCACCATCCGCAAGGAAATTGCCGCTATTGAGGCGGAACGCTGGGATAGGGAGATTAATCCCCTGAAAATGGCGCCTCATACGGCCAGTCTGGTAACGGCGGCGGACTGGGATCTGCCATACAGTCGGCGTGAAGCCGTCTATCCGCTGGAATGGGTAGCCAATAGCAAATTCTGGCCCAGCGTCGGCCGTATTGATGAAGTGTACGGCGACCGTAATCTGATGTGCAGCTGCCCGGATCCGGCAGCGTATGCTGAGGAATGAAGCTCAGGAGCGAAGGCGAGAAGCAAAGCTGGCACTCTCATGCCTGAAACTTAACTGTCTGGCATCCGCCTGTATTGTTAGCAGGGTAGTATTATCTCTGAACACGCCCGGGATGGATCTGGCTGTGAATCACCCAGGCTTCCGGATAGCGAAGTCTTACAAAATCAGTGAACTCAAGAGCTTTCTGGCGGTCAAGAAAGTCACCGACATGCACCCGGTAATAAGGCTGCTGGAAAACCATGTAGGTGCGCGGCTGAGGAGGTTCGCTAACACTGCTGATCCACTCTTCAAAATCCTCCAGGATCTCATCGGCCAGTTGCGCATCTTGTGTGGATATGATCTGAATGCGAAATCCGTGATTCTGATCTGCACGGTCCCGGGTATCCTCCTGTTTTTCAGGTTGCAGATAATGGACGGGAATTTCATTTCGGGCGCCGGCATGTAAATCTGCAAATGTACTGCGGTATGCTTCAAGATTGAAAGCCAGCTCAGGCAATTCTCTGAGCAGCTCCTCCGCACGTTCTTCCAGCTGAATCATTGTGCTCTCATCAAGCTCTTCTTCAATGATCATTTCATCCATATGTTCTGCAAGATCGGCATAATCCTCAAAAGCTTTGTCAAGAAGCTGGTCCATCTCGTCATCCCGCAATTCATCGGTAGGGGCGCATGATGCCAGGATCAGGGCCGTCAACAAAAACGGCACAAACAGGAAACGGTACGATTTCAGCATGGATGTCAAATTGTTAGCAGATGCCTGGATAAAATGGATCAGGTTCCGACAGGATGCCAGGTTGTTTTGATCTCCTGGAAGTCCATGATATAATACGGTGACTGGGATTCATCCTTCATCCAGTCGGTTCCATCATACAAGTGTACCCTCTTAACGTTGATATGAGCGTTTTCCTGTATATTTTTTTTCTGCTCCGGATCATCGGCCGCACTGAGTACGGCATTGACGTCCATATGTGTGGCAAGAGGAGGCACCAGATCAGCGCGGAAGCCGGTCAGTACGTTGACCACGCCGCCGGGTACGTCCGACGAATGGATCACTTCGGCCAGGGTGCAGGCAACGCTACCGTATTTTTCGGAGGAAAGTACCACGCAGGTATTGCCGCCCGCAATGACCGGCGCAATAAGTGATATAAGTCCGACCAGCGGATAGTCGTCCGGAGCCGCTATCCCCACAACACCCGTAGGTTCAGGTATCGAAAAGTTGAAATGGGGACTGGCCACCGGATTTACACTGCTGAATAGTGCGGAATATTTGTCAGTCCAGCCGGCATAATGGACCAGGCGGTCGATGGCCGCATCGGTTTCGTTTTCGGCACGACGCCTGGAGACAGCAGCACATTCCAGTTCGGCGATGAACTGATCGCGGCGGCCTTCCATCATCTCGGCCATGCGGTAGAGGATCTGCCCGCGGTTGTATGCGGTACGGCCGCCCCAGTCAGCCTGCACCTTTCTTGCCGCCTGAATGGCATTGCGGAGATCCTTGCGAGATGCCCGGCACAGGTTGGCCAGGAGTTTCTGTTTTTTGTCAAAAGCCTGAAAATAGTGTTCCGACTCCGACCGGGAGAATTTCCCCCCGATATACAGTTTGCAGGTTTTCAAAACGTTCAGTCGATTGCTCATTATGATAGCTCCAAATAGGGTAAAAGACCGTGGATGCCGCCTTCACGGCCCATGCCGCTCTCTTTATAACCGCCAAAAGGTGAGGTTGGATCAAATTTGTTGAAGGTATTGGCCCAGATAACCCCGGCGCGGATTCCCTTGCCGACCTTGAAGATTTTGGATCCCTTGTCGGTCCAGACGCCACCCGACAGGCCGTAAGGTGAATTGTTGGCCAGGGAGACCGCCTCGGCCGGGGTGCGGAAGGTCTGTATGGTGAGAACCGGTCCGAATACCTCTTCCTGTACGATGCGGTGGGACTGGCTCACGTTTTCCACAAGCGTCGGCCGGCACCAGTAGCCTTTCTCCGGAAGCTCGCATTTGGTCTGGTAGATCTGCTGGCCGTTATCCACACCCTCCGTCAGGTAACCGAGGATACTGTCAAGCTGTCCCTTGGAGTTGATGGCGCCGATGTCAGTGTTCTTGTCGAGCGGATCCCCCAGGATCAGCGTCTCCATACGCATTTTGAGCTTGTGCACCAGCTCGTCGGCCACACCCTCCTGCACCAGAAGCCGGGATCCGGCACAGCAGACATGCCCCTGGTTGAAGAAGATGCCGTTGACAATGCCTTCCACCGCCTCTTCGACAGGTGCGTCGTCGAAGACGATGTTGGCCGCTTTTCCACCCAGCTCCAGGGTGTATTTCTTTCCGGTTCGCAGGGACGCCTCCTGAATGGTCCGGCCGATTTCCGTCGATCCGGTAAAGGCAATCTTGTCGATGCCGGGATGGTTGGCTATAGCACTTCCGATCTCACCCGGACCGGTCACGATATTCACCACACCGGCGGGCAGGCCGGCATCACGGATAAGCTCACCCAGTCTCAGGAGGGTAAGGGGGGTGGATGAGGCCGGCTTGATGACAACGGTGTTGCCCGTGGCAAGTGCAGGCGCAATTTTCCACGCGGCCATCAGAAGAGGGAAGTTCCAGGGAATGATCTGTCCGGCAACGCCGAGCGGACGAGGATCCACGCCAGGGAAGGCATATTTCAGTTTGTCTGCCCATCCGGCATAGTAGAAGAAATGGGCGATGACGATCGGAATGTCGATGTCGCGCGACTCCCGGATCGGCTTTCCGGTATCCATGCTTTCCAGGATGGCAAATTCGCGTGCGCGCTCCTGCAGCAGCCGGGCGATGCGGTAAATATACTTGCCGCGTTCCTTCGCGGGCATCCTGGACCAGATTCCGTCATAGGCCTTTCGCGCCGCGGCCACCGCCATGTCCAGATCGCTCTTGTCCGCTCTGGCAACCCGTGAAAGCAATTTTTCATTGGCCGGGTTGATGGTTTCAAAATAGCGGCCGCTCGCCGGCTCCTGGAATTTTCCGTCGATAAACAGGTTGTATTGCTCTTCGATTTTCACATAATCCGGACTTTCCGGCGCCGGATCGTAGGTCCACAGTTCATCGAAGCGAAGACTCTGGCGGGTGATGACTTCTTTTTCTGACATAAGATTATCCGATTGAGAAATAGTCGGGTGATTGATAGTGCCCGGTTTTTTGCTTGATGATCTGCATAAGCAGGTCATTGGCGAGCGAGCTGGCACCGAAACGGAACAGGTCGGGATCCAGCCAATCGGCTCCCAGTGTCTCCTTGACCATCGCCAGGTAGTGCAGTGCCGTTTTGGCATCGCGGATGCCGCCGGCCGGTTTCATGCCGATTTTGTTGCCGGTTTTCAGGTAGTAGTCGCGGATGGCATACAGCATCACCAGTGTTACGGGCATGGTTGCCGCGGGAGAGATCTTTCCGGTCGATGTTTTTATGAAATCGGCACCAGCATACATGGCGATATCACTTGCTTTGCGGACATTTTCATAGGTCTCAAGCTCGCCCGTTTCCAGGATGACTTTGAGGTGCGCTGGTCCGCACGCCTCCTTAATCATGGCGATCTCATCAAAAACATAGCTGTAATCACCCTTAAGGAAAGCCCAGCGTGAGATGACCATGTCGATTTCGTCTGCTCCCTCATCCACAGCGTACTTCACCTCATCGATACGCGATTCCATCGTTCCCATGCCGCTGGGGAAGGAGGTAGCCACACTGGCAACATGGATGCCGGAACCCTTGAGGATTTCGACAGCCAGCCGCACACGGTTCGGATAGACACAGATGGCGGCTACACGCGGGATGTCGGGATCAATTTTATGCGGATAGAGTGCCTTGTAGCACAACTGGCGCACTTTGCCGGGAGAGTCCATGCCCTCCAATGTGGTAAGATCGACCATCCTCAGTGCCAGTTTCAATGCGAAAAGCTTGGACTCCTTCTTTATGCTGCGGGTCCGGAAGCGGGCGACCCGCTCTTCCACACCAATCTGATCAATAGGGACAGTCTGATTGAAATCAGGTAACATGCGTTTTTTTATGGTTTGCTTAGGCATCAATAATAGGCAGATTGGCAGTCAATTTCCAGTGTCAGGCAATGAGTTGTAGGTTCTCCGGCCACGGAAAAAATACTGCCAGATGATGGAATAGGGGCGAAGAACCGGCGTATCACTGGATGTGGTCCTGACCCTGTTGAGTGACTTGCGAACGGAGATCAGTCCGGGCAGGGACCGGTAGAAATGGAGATGGGCACGCAGTATGGCGCCGCACTCGCGCCACTGCAGCCGCAGCATGGCACGTGAAAAAGCGACGGCATCCAGAAGGATGCGCATGGTGATGCGTCCGGGCAGATGACCTGACCGGCTGTTTTTCCAGATCATCTTCAAATTATTGCGATAGTTGTAGTAGAGCTTGCGGGGGGAATCGGGAGGAAGGGAGCCGCCGCCCAGATGATATACGACCGAACCGGGACAGTAACGTGTCCGGTATCCGCGATTCCACAGCCGCCAGCACAGATCGATCTCTTCCATGTGAAACTCGAACGTCTCGTCAAAACCGCCGCTGTCCAGAAACGGCTTTTTCCGGATGACCATTGCCGCGCCGCTTGCCCATGAGATATCGCACTCCTGATCGTACTGCCCCTCATCTGCTTCAAGCGTGTCAAAAATGCGACCACGGCAAAACGGATAGGCATGCCGGTCAAGCAGTCCCCCTGCCGCACCTGCATATTCAAAATAATTCCGCTCACTCCAGCTGAGCAGTTTCGGCTGCAGCGCAGCTACATCCGGGTTGTCATCCAGCATCTGGCGCAGGGGGGCAAGCCAGCCTGGCGTTACCTCCACATCATTGTTCAGAAAAATGAGATTCTCGGCTCGCGCATGGCCTGCAGCCCGGTTGTTACCGCCACAGTATCCGTAATTATGGTCCAGGGTGACAATCCGCATCTCCGGAAAATGGTCGGCAACCCATTCCACTGTTCCGTCAGTGGAGGCATTGTCCGCTATGATAATCTCTGCATCGAGCCGGGAGTGCTGCCAAACCGATGGCAGAAAGGTTTTCAGGTGATGCAGGGCATTCCAGGTGACAATAATGATGCTGAAATCAGGCATTAGAAATACGTTTGGACAGATTTACGAAATGAAGAAAAAATCGGATTGCACCATCAGAAAATGCTTTACCCCGGTTGCATATTGCCGTATAATGGCAGGATAGCTAACCGTGACCCTATGATACACAATATGTACGATGCTTAAAATAGGGCTGATTTCAGATACACATCACTATCTCGATCCGCAAGTGGCCGATTATTTTAACGGTGTGGATGAGGTCTGGCATGCCGGAGATTTCGGCAAGATTGAAATTGCCCGGCATCTTGAGGCGATCGCACCGCTGACCGGCGTCTATGGCAATATTGACGGGCAGGACGTCCGCGCTGCCTACCCGCTGCATCAGCGGTTTGAAAAACAGGGAGTGGATGTGTGGATGACACATATTGGCGGCAATCCGGGGCGCTATGCACTTCCCATCAAAAAGAAACTGGAAGAGGATCCGCCCGACCTGTTTGTTTGCGGTCATACACATATCCTTAAAATCGCCCGTGATTACGATAAGGGTAACATGGTCTATATGAACCCCGGTGCGGCGGGAGTGCACGGTTTTCATGAGTATCGTACAGTCGTGAGGTTCGGCCTTGAAAACGGGAAAATTATTGATGTGGAAGTGATCAATCTGGGAAAAAGATCGGACAGAAGCGGGAAAACAAGGTCATAGTCAGAACCTGCCTGTTATTTGTCAGAGCCTGACTGGTAATTCAGCTGCCCTGATCCGCGTAGCTGATAAGTTACTTTCTATTCCGCCTGGCGGTTCACGAGCGCATCGACGTTCATGGCCGATTGCATCACCAGGGGGATGCCACCGCCCGGATGAGTACTTCCACCGCAGAGATACAGGTTATCAAACCACGGTGACTTGTTTCGCGGCCGGATGAATGCGGCATTGCGGTTATTTGAACTGGTGCCGTAGATGCTGCCTTTGTTAGATCCGTAAAGACGCTCAAAATCGGGTGGGGTGATGACTTTCCTGAACAGAATGGCATCCCGGAGCCCTTCAAGTCCGCGTGCCTCCATGGTATGGATGATATGATCCGTGTAGGTCTCCGTCCATTCATGCCAAAGCTGACCTGCTGCCGTGTAGGGTGCATTTACCAGCATGAAAAAATTCGAACAATCGGGCGGGGCGTCACCGGGGTCGGTCAGGGATGTGTTGGTGATATAGACCGTGGGATCCTGAGGTGGTTCTCTCAGATCAAAAATCGTACGGAATTCCTCTTCATAGTTATCGGAAAAAAAGATGTTGTGATGCTTTAGCTGCGGATAGATGCGGTTCAGACCCAGCAGCACAACAAAACCGGAACAGGAAGGTTCGATACGTGAAATCCTTCTTTTATTTAACTGTGAGAGCGCATTGCGCGGCATAAGGCTCATATAGGTAGCCGTGGCATCACTGTTGGCTACGACGGCATCCGCCTCGTATAAGGTTCCGTTGATCATGAGTCCCGAAATCGCACGTTTGCGCCCGGGATCGGGAACGATCATATCAACCGGAAC
This sequence comes from Balneolales bacterium, assembly GCA_007134845.1. GTDB lineage: Bacteria > Bacteroidota > Rhodothermia > Balneolales > Natronogracilivirgulaceae > SKNL01. The sequence goes on along the minus strand of SLKA01000062.1, from coordinate 49,513 downwards.
GCCGATATGAATCCGCACCCCGCAGTCCTCAGCCAGTTTCACCAGCGCACGTGCGAGATTATACATGCCCCCCTTGATGTAATAACCACCCAGACGGAGTTCTACAAAGGGGATCACATTCAGTGTGGCCGGAGCCTGATAAGGCGAAGAGCCGTTATAGGTTGGAAAACGCTTGAAAAGCTGACGCAGTCTGGGGGAGCTGAAATAGTCATCAACACGCTTGGATACAGTGGTAAAGGCGTCAATGCGCAGAAAGTCGGGTATGTCACTGAGCTGCATATCCCGTATGCCCTGAAGCGGATTGAAAAGGAATGTCTCGGCGGTACGACGGTACAGATCGGAGCTGTAATCGAGAAATTGGTCCCAGGCTTCTACATCCTCCGGGGCAATGCGCATCAGTTCCTCCCGGTTTCTGCGGGGATCATGGTAGTTATGAAACACGGAGCCGTCAGGGAACTGATACCGGCACACCGGCTCCACCTGAGTCCACTCCAGATAATCTGCTGATGATTTGCCGCATCGTTCAAAAACCTGCTCCAGCAGAAACGGCATGGTAAGCAGACTCGGACCGGTGTCAAAGCGAAAACCGGTACTACGTAATTCCTGCATTTTGCCACCCGGATTTTCATTTTGCTCGAAAAGATCAACGGTGTGTCCCCGGGAAGCTAAAATTGCTGATGCGGACAACCCGCCTAATCCTGCTCCGATAACACTGATTTTCATGAGGTGCTGCCCTCTTTTTTTGATAAAACGGCTATCGATTCGATATGATATGTGCGGGGAAACATATCAACCGGTTGAATGCGTTCGACGTTGTATTGATCCGCAAGCATGGCTGCATCGCGAGCCTGGGTGGCACTGTTACAGCTCACATAGATAATTTTTCCCGGGGCGATTTTCTTGATTTGTTCTGTCACTGATTCGTGCATGCCGGCACGTGGCGGATCGGTGATGATCACGTCGGGACGACCGTGGCGTTCAATAAGCGCATCATTAAATATGTCCTTCATATCTCCCTGTTCGAAAACGGCATGATCCACCTTATTTTCAGCTGCGTTTTCACGGGCTTTTTCGACCGCCCCTGCGTGTATCTCAATTCCCACCACCCTGGAGGCCTTGCCACTAAGGTAGAGCGAAAGTGTTCCCACACCGCAGTAGAGGTCATAAAGGACCTTGTCTTCTTTTGCAGGTTTTACTTCTGCTGCACTATCAGGTGCAGTAAATGCCGAATCATCAAGTGAGTGCAGGACGACATCATAAAGGGCTTTCGCCTGCAGCGTGTTGGTCTGGAAAAATGTCCCCGGATCAATCCGGAAGTGATAGTTTCCGATATGCTCGCGAATATAGCCCGGTCCGTGAAGCACATTCCGGTACCTTCCCTCAGAAGACGGTGAACGGGTGTCGTTGATGGTGTTGATGACCGTGGTGATTTCAGGGAAGGTTTGCAGAAGATGATCGGTCAGAGGCTGCATGATGCCATTTTCCTCGGCGCTGGTAACCAGATTGACCATCAGATCACTCGTATGTACAGCATTGCGGATAATCAGATTCCGAAGAAAGCCCTCGTGTTTGTGTGAATTGTATGGAGGGATGCGGTTGGTGAGGGCATAATCCCGGACGGAGTCGAGGATCCGGAAGGAGACCGGTTCCTGCAGGTGGCACTCTTCCAGATTCAGAATGCGATCATAGCGGCCGGGAACATGAAGGCCCAGGGCAAAGTCTCTGTCAGATATCGGTTTGTCGGACTGTACCTCGTCGTCTGTCAGCCATCGCCGGTCACCGAAGGTGTATTCCATTTTATTTCGGTAGTGGAAAGGGTCGGGCGCACCGATCACCGGATCAATGCGAATGTCGCGAAAACCGCCTATCCGCTGGAAATGGTCGGCAACGTGTCCCGATTTATGAGCCAGCTCTGCTTCATAGGGGATGTGCTGCCAGGTACAGCCGCCGCAGACACCGGCATGCCGGCACCGGGGAGGGATTCGTATCGGGGAAGGGGCCAGGATCTCGAGAAGCACGCCTTCGGCATAGTTCTTCCGTTTCCGGATGATGCGCACCCGGACACGGTCACCGGGTGCCGTATTCTTTACAAAAACAGCGTATTCATCGACTTTTCCCAGTCCTTTGCCTTCGAATGCGGCAGTGGTGATATCCAGAATCAGTTCCCGTCCCTTTTTAACAGGAGAAGGAGGTGTGTGTTGATGCATTCCAGTACAGCTTATTTGTCCCCGGACGACTCTTCGACAGGGATATCATAGGTTTCAAAGAGCAGAGCGCAGGCTTCCGGACCGGTTTCCTCCTCATCTATCTGCGACATGCGTGATATGACCAGATCATACTGTTGTATTGCGAATACATTCAGTGTCTCCAGAAAACGCAATGCAATTCGGGGATGGCGTTTTCCCAATGTCTGGTAGTCGGTGATAAAAAAACCGTACAACACAGCGTCTGTGGCGCAACGTGCCGAGGCCTTGCGCCTGACCAGGTAATCCACGCTGAAGGCTCCAAAGGATTGCGGCGCATTCAGAATGGTTAGTTGTTCGGCATTATCCGTTTGCTCCTCCTGATATAACAATTCAACCGCTCCCTGTTCAATCATGTAGAATCCCGTACCAGGATCGTTCTGATAGTAGACATATTCGCCGGCTTTGAACCGACGGCGATGGCTAAGTTGCAGAAACTCATAGCGTTCGAGCTGAGACATCCGCTTCAGTAAAGGCGACTGAAAAATCATTTCAGACTGCGCCTTAATTCGTTTCCAGAAATTTGGTTTGATCATGGAGTGGAAAAATGATTGTAAATGCCAGAAATGTGCTCCAAATTCATCTGATAAGGTACAAAATGATAATGAAAATTGACCTATCAAATCTCCCGGTTATGAGATTGCTTTATCCGGAAAGACAGCCGGAATGAATGGCATGGCTTGCATTGCTTGGGTTACTATGAACGGATAACTATGGATGACTTACTATGAACGGGTAACTATGGATGAGTTACTATGAACGGATAACTATGAATGGCAACCATGAGCGGATTACGTTGCAGGAATTATCAGGAATTAAAAGGAGTGACCGATCCCGAAGTGCCAGTATGGATTGCTGTTGTTGAACCAGCCACGTTGAAGGTCATGCACGCGATAGGCGACATCAATACGGAAGATAAGGTACTCCCAGTCGAGTCGAAGGCCGAACCCGGAACCGACAGCAATCTGTTTGTAGAACTCATCAAATTTGAATTTGCCCTCATCAAACGGACTGCGCGTGCCATACCAGATATTCCCAAAGTCGGTAAAGCCTGCAACACCCCAGTTTGTACTCAGTAGATTGTGAAACAAGATATGGCGGTATTCCAGAAAGCCGGCCAGTTTTAAATCACCGCCATTGATAGGCACTTCTCCGGCACCCGGATTAAGATCGGCCGGACCAAGTCGAAGGGGCGGCCAACCGCGTATGTCATTACTTCCTCCTGCGAAAAAGCGTCTGTTAAGTGGAATTTGCTGTGTTACTCCGAATGCATGTGCGTAACCGGCAAATGCACGCCAGGCAAATACTCCGTTTTCAAGAACCGGTTCATAGTCACGGTAGTCAAACGAAACACGCACAAACTGGCTGTAGGTGAGTGTGCTGTCGCTCAGGTTCAGGGAGGGCACGGTACCCTGTACATCGCCGGGCTCAAAAACAAAGCGATCCATCAGATATGGAATGGTTCCGCCGAATTCAATGGAAGATTCACTGAAAAATCCGTAGTTCCGCTTGATCAAATCGGTATTGGCAAAACGGAATGTGTAGCGTATAATGGAGCTGAACTGAGGATTGAAATCCTCCAGGATACGCTCCACGATAATATCATCGAACCGATCGCGAAGATTCCGTTCAAATTCGGATGTGGCCGAGGCATCGAGCCAGTCAAGTTCGATCAGATCCAGCAGACTGGCCATTTGCGGGCGGTGCCGCACCTCGAACTGGTTGTTGAAGCGGAAATTGGCGTTGATCGTAAAGTTTTCCTGACGGCTTTGTGCCCAGCTGAATCGATAGCGTGTACTGGCATTCAGGAAAAAGGGCGTCTGATCAAGACGCATGAACGGAAAATTCAGACGTGGAACGGTATAGGCGGTGCTCAACTCGGTGCTGTTCAGCAGTGTGCCACTGACAAACTCAAAGTTACCCTGCACTCCAACCTCGAAATTTTCAGCACCCTGAAACAGGTTGTTATTAATATACCGAACCCCGGCCCCGGCGCCAAAACCAAGCCGTCTCATCCCGAAAAAATCGAACTGGATGCGATGCCGGGGAAGGGTCTGCATCCTCACATATACCGGCAGAAATTCATTTGAATAATCGGGCAGTGATCCATCGTCGGAGTGGCCGAACTGGTTGACCACAAGCATGCCCAGGTTCTGGTACTGGTTAACGGTGTTCCGGTAAGCACTGTTATCATAGAGGCTGCCGGGTTTGAAGAGAAGCTGTTTTGCAATGAGGCCGGTCCTCGTTCGTGCCGATTCATCAATATTGATGACTATGCGGAGGGGATCTTCGGTATATGGGTGGCCCGAAAGCGTATCGTGTCGCACATTTTCGAACTCACCGGCGGGTCCGCGCAACTCAATATGCACATCACCGAATTGGTAGGTCCGGCCCGGAAAAATCCGAAACATCACGTCGAGTTGCAGGGTGTTAACCGTGTCTTCCCGAACCACCGCTACTACCGAATCGCGGGAGACGGAAGCATAACCGTTATTACGTAGATGTGTGATTACCCGGTTTCGTTCTTCTGCAATCTTTTCGTAGGTGAAGGGCAGGCCTGAGTGGTAGGAGGTGTCATTGATCGCTCTGGTAACAATTTCGCTATCCTTTAAAAAATCAATAATGTCATCGTCGGAACCGATTTGAGGCATTCCACTGAAAAAAACATCACGGATGCGTGACTGGCGGCCCTCGCGGATCATAAACGAAACTTCTACACGCTCCCTGTCAAAAAAGGTGATATTTGTATCGATTACTGCGTTACGGTAACCATTGGATTCGTACAAGTTGGTCAGCCGCTCGACATCACGTTCGAGCAGGTTTTCATCCAGCGTCGATGGGGGTTCGCCCATCCGGCTGGAAATTCTGTGAAGCTGATACCACAGGGTTAGACCGGGAACTCCAAGAAACTGCCTGTTTGGCCGCGTTCGGACAATTCTGCGCAATTCTCCATTGCTGAAGTAATCATTGCCGACAAAACGAACTCTCCGGATGCGAAGGTCAACATCCTGTTCATCCTGCGTCTCTGTCTGAGCCTGTACGGCGCGTGGCTCTGCGAAGGCGGCAAATGCGCCGGATTTCGCGAGGACGGCTGGAATCAGACCGGACAGCAGGCTCAGGCATATAACACAATAAATGCGTTTCAAGGGGAACTGATACGGATAATGGGTGACTTACAGTTGCGGCATCACCCGAATATAAGAATTTGGATACTGGACTAAAGATGCAATGATTCGGGACAAGGACGCTTCAGACGTCATCGTAGTCGAATCCCTCGTCTTCCTCTCCGTGGAAAAAGTCCTCTTTCATGATATAATCGGGCCAGATCTCTTCAATACTTTCGTATGGGGTGTCATCTTCTTCATCAAGTTCGTAGAGATTATCGATCACCTGCTGGGGGCAACCGTTGCGCTCGGCCCATTCAATCAGTTCATTCCTGGTTGCCGGCCAGGGGGCATCCTCAAGTGTTGCAGCTAGTTCAACAGTCCAAATCATATGGTTTCGGTATAAAAATTCGTGTTAGTAACTTTCGAGGGTTATAAACTAATAATTATGATAAAATTCAAGTCCCTAACGCCATCACAATAAAATAATTTTGTCAGGGGTTATCCATGAGGTAAAAGTTTGCTATTTTAAGGAATAGCACAATAGTATGAAAAATTAATTTTGAGGTATTTTTATGGGTTCTTTTGGCGGTATTGAATGGCTGGTTATTATCATGGTGGTGTTGCTTCTGTTCGGAGCAAAAAAAATCCCCGAGCTTGCGCGTGGACTAGGGCAGGGAATCACAGAATTCCGGAAAGCGTCAACCGACATACGCAAGGAAATAGAGAAAGGTTCGCAGGAACCCACCCAATCCGAGCGTAAAGAGCAGCCGCCTGATAAGCAGCCGCGTGAAAAGGAAAAGCAAAAAGTTGAGAAGGAAGAAGATGCAGACTGATCCGCGGGGATCAGGTGCGTAACATTTCCTGATACAACAGCATTTGAATTAAGTATTACTACGTTTTGAAATATTTTGACATTCGCAGCACGCGCGAGAAACTTGACTGCGGCGAGGTGATCTTGCCGGATCTTGTAAAGGGGTATGTTGCGCGTATTGAAGAGGCCAATCCGGAAATCAATGCTTTTACACTGCTGCAAAAAGAGCAGGCGCTTGCACAATCCGGGGTGATCCAGAAAAAAATTGAGGATGGCACGGCCGGTCCTCTTGCCGGAGTCGTGATCGGAATCAAAGAGGTGTTGTGTCAGGAGGGATATCCGGCCACCTGTGCCTCACGAATGCTGGAAAATTATGAGGCGGTGTACAGCGCGACCGTGGTGGAACGTCTGAACGCACAGGATGCCGTGATCATTGGCAGGCTCAATATGGATGAGTTTGCAATGGGCTCGTCAAACGAAAATTCGATTTTCGGCCCGGCCAGAAATCCCCGCAATACCGGCAAGGTTACGGGGGGTTCCAGCGGCGGAAGCGCTGCTGCCGTCGCAGCCGGCATGTGCAATGCATCACTGGGTACAGACACCGGCGGCTCGATTCGTCAACCTGCATCGTACTGCGGGGTTGTCGGACTCAAACCAACGTATGGTCGTGTTTCACGCCACGGATTGATTGCTTTTGCCTCTTCCTTTGACTGTATCGGTCCTTTTGCCCGTACCGTGAGCGATGCGGCGACGGTGCTCAAGGCGATTGCAGGCCAGGATCCACGGGATGCGACCTCCTCATCACGCCCTGTTCCCGATTATTCCACACTGCTGGACAATGTCAATGCCGGAATTACGATTGGTATTCCCGATGAGTATTTCAGTGACGGCCTGGATCCCGAAATACGGGATCGGGTTTTGGATGTCGCCGAAAAAATGAAACAGAAGGGTGCGAAACTGGTGAACATCCGGCTGCCCCATTTGAAGTATGCCATAGCAACCTATTATGTCCTGGCAACGGCGGAAGCTTCCAGCAACCTGGCGCGGTTCGATGGTATTCGTTATGGTCACAGGGCCGATATGCGTGCGGTGCGGGCGCAGCTGAAAGAAGAGGAAGCCAGGTTAAAGAATTCTTCTGATATCATCGACAGCCCGATGATCCGCCTGTACAAGCAGAGCCGCACCGAAGGATTCGGCCCCGAGGTCAAACGACGCATCATGCTTGGTACCTATGTGCTCAGTGCAGGGTACTATGACGCCTATTACGGCAAGGCTCAGCGTATCCGCCGCCTCATCAAACAGGATTTTGTGGAGGCTTTCTCAAAAGTGGATGTAATTATTTCACCCACGGCACCTACCACCGCATTTGACCTGGGAGCCATCCAGGATGATCCGCTGCAGATGTATTTGAATGATATCTTCACCATTTCGGCAAATCTGGCCGGAATTTGCGGGATCAATGTCTCTGCCGGGGAGCACAGCAGCGACGGCATGCCCATTGGTGTGCAGTTCATGGCGGATGCCTTTCGTGAGCCGGATCTGCTCAATGCTGCACGTCTTGCAGAGATGGTGTGCGCAACAGGGCAGGACTCTTCTGTTGAATAACCTGATGGTGACCTTGTGACAGGACGGGTTATCCAGATGGCATTTGTCGCCTATATCGCATTTGTCGCCTTTACCTTGTTTCTGGTGGCAGCATCGGCTTGCGACAGAAAAGAGCGTGACTCCGGGGTGAGTGCCCCTCGCCTCTCCTTTGTTGACCGTGATCGTGAAGTGCCGGCTTTTTCAGCTGATTCGGCTTATCACTTTATTGAACGACAGGTTTCTTTTGGCCCGAGAAATCCGGGTTCGGAAGGTCACCGGAAGACCAGGGACTACCTTGTCGGCACACTTCAGAGCTATGCCGGATCCCAGGCCGTCTACGTTCAGCAGTTCACCCATACAGGATATTCCGGTGAAATGTACCGGATGGGCAATATCATTGCATCATTTCGTCCCGGGATGGGCGACCGCGTAATGCTGCTTGCCCACTGGGATACCCGTCCGCGTGCAGAAAAGGATCCCGATCCCCTCAAACGCAGTCAGCCTATCCCCGGAGCTGATGACGGGGGAAGCGGTGTTGGTGTTCTACTGGAATTTGCGCGGATATTCCACGACCATCCGCCGCCGCTTGGAGTCGATATCCTGCTTTTTGACGGCGAAGACTATGGGCGCGAAGGTGACTTGGATTACTATTTTCTTGGTTCACGGTACTGGTCTGAAAATCCGCCGGTGCCGGAATACCGGCCGCGCTTTGGTGTGCTGCTGGATATGGTGGGAGCCGGTGATGCTGTTTTTCCCCGGGAGGGTTTTTCCATGCAATACGCTCCCGGGCTGGTTGACGAGGTCTGGGAAATCGCACGACAGATGGGTTACGATCATCTTTTTGTCGATGAGAAAGGGTCATCCATCGCCGATGACCACTGGATCATCAATCGGAAAACCGGCATTCCAACGATCAATATCATTCATCACAAGCCACCCCGGCCACTGCAAACCGCTATCAACTTCCCGGAGCACTGGCATACGCATGCCGACGATATGGATATCATCAGTACCGAAACATTGCAGGCTGTCGGGGAAGTGCTGCTTGAACTTGTCTATAACCGCATTCGCTGATACCTTCCCGAACCATCATCCCGATACCATCATCCCGATACCATTATTCCCGATACCATTATTTATGAAAAATAACTATCTCAAAATCAGACTTTCCATACCGCAGGAAGACCATGAAATTGCTGCAGATGATCTTCTTGCCTTTGGATTTGAAGGTTTCGAGCAGCTTAACGACAGAATGGATGCGTGGATTCCGGCAGATAAATTTACAGAAAGCACAAGAATACGGCTTAATCAATGGCTGGAGGAACAGACTGGTGGAACATGGCGTATCCTGGATGAAGAGATACAGCAGGAGCGGAACTGGAACGAAGAGTGGGAGAAAACCATTCAGCCGCAGACCATTGGCAGATTTTACATTCATCCGACCTGGGCAGATCAGCCTGCGCCTGCCGGGACCATCCCGATCACCATAGATCCGAAAATGGCATTCGGAACGGGATATCATGAAACGACCCGACTGCTTCTCAGGTTGCTGCCCGAGTTTGTGCGAAAGGATGTCGTTGTACTTGACATGGGAACAGGCACCGGAATTTTGGCGATTGCCGCGCTCAGGCTGGGAGCGGAAAAAGCGACTGGAATTGACATCGATCCATGGAGTTACGACAATGCCATTGAAAATGCCCGATTGAACGCTGTCAGTGACCGTCTGGAAATCCGGATCGGATCAACGGAGATGATATCGGCGGAGGAGAAATACGACCTTATCCTTGCCAACATCAACAGAAATATACTGCTGGAATTGGCTGAAAAGCTTGTCAGTCGTCTCTTTCCCGGTGGCATTCTGATGCTTTCCGGGATTCTGGAAGAGGATGTGCAGGCAATAAGGGATCATCCGGCCTATGCATCGATGGAGCTGCTTGGCACCTGGAAGGAGAATGAGTGGCGGGCGATGGTCTATCGCAAATAATGGTATTCGATTCAAATGGAAACTTGCTATATTTCAAGGTCAAAACCGATATTTCCTGAATACGCACCGAACGCAAACGCAGAGCCGCAGTGACTCATAATACATCATCAACCGATAGCAGCCGAAAGGACCTTGTCTGGGTGGATGCCGCACTTGCCGGTGATCAGCATGCTTATCAGCGTCTGGTGGATAAATATCAACGGGCCCTGTATTATCATATCCTGAAGCTGGTGCGCAACCGTGATGTGGTGGATGATCTGGTGCAGGAAGCGTTCATGAAAGCGTTTGATTGTCTAGCATCCTACAACAGACAGTATGCCTTTTCGACATGGATCTATCGCATTGCGACAAATCACAGCATTGACCATCTCAGAAAGAAAAAACTGAGCACTCTTTCCATTGACGAACCTGTTCAGGGAAAGGACGGAGAGATGCAGCTGGAACTGCCCGATGAAAGCATGCACACGGACATGGATATCATCCGAAAACAGCGACGCAACATGGTTCGGGATGCCGTGGAGAGTTTGCCGGAAAAATACCGTCTGGTGGTGCGGATGCGCCATATGGAGGAAAAAAGTTATGAAGAGATTGCCGAGGAGCTGGAACTGCCCCTGGGAACGGTCAAGGCCCACATCTTTCGGGCCAGGGAGTTGCTGAACAAGCATCTGAAAGAAAAACTCGCAGCTTATTAAAGTTTTTCGTTTAAAAATTCGCAAAGGTGTTGCTTATTTCCGGGAAAGATACGTATCCTCAATGTCAGAGTGGGTCTAACACTAATAAAAATAAACCGTCAATGAGGTATTTAATGATGAAGAAACTTTCACTTCTTGCAGTTCTGATTCTGACACTGTCCTGGGTTTCAGCTGCTGACGCAAATCAACGCTATTCGATCGATGAAGCAGCAGTAGACGATCTGTTCGCAACTTCGCAGCATGTCGATCCGATGTCTGCCTTCAACGGAGCCTTCGGAGCAACAGCTTTGCAGGGAGCGGATCATGGCAAACAACCCGGGCTCGCTTTCGCACTCGCCTGGGTGCTTGGTCCTCTTGGCATCCACCGCTTCTATCTTGGAACAGCGACGATGACCGGAGTCGGTTATATTCTGACTTTAGGAGGCTGCGGCATTGTGGCCACAATTGACTGGATCATGCTGCTTATTGAGCTTATTGACGAAAAGAATTTTGAGAACTATGTCAATAATCCCAGATTCTTCATGTGGAGCAATTAGCGGCGCACAAATTGTATTTTATTGTGAAAAAGGCGAGTCCGAAAGGGTTTGCCTTTTTTTTATCAGCACCGGCTCAATCTGTTCCAGGAACCATTCAGTGACAGCCCGTTTGTAATCTTCAGCCGCTTTCCTGTTGCGGCCGACAGCATGATATTCCGCCCTGTCAATGCCACCAAAATAAAACGCCTGAAACAGTCCGCCTCCGGTAAATAGTGCCGTGGCATAAAATCCGTTATAGACGTTGTATGCACCCCATCCCAGAGCTGCAAGCTGCAATCCGGCGCTTCCGAGGCCTTCGCCGGTCTTGCCGGCGTATATTTGTCCTGAACCGGGGATGAATGTGGATAGAAGGACGGCCTTGCGGGGGCTGATGTGATCCGGCGGGGACGAGGGCAAGGATGCAGGTACACCCAATTCGTTGAGATAAGCCTTCATTTTAGTACCGCTTTCATCCCATCGCTCCAGCTCCAGAAGTGCCAAAATGGGTAGATATCCGGTAAGAAGCCGCCAGCCATGATCCTGGACCAGGTTGTTCAGCCGAGCTGATTCTGCCAGTACGCCTTCCCAGTCTTCCCGGAGGTACATTAATAGTGTCCTTTCATGATGAATGAGATACTGCAGTTCCGGCGGAAGATCGCGGGGGGAAGCCCGACGCAGGTTTTCAAATGCCTGGTTGTAATCACCCAAATGTTTCAAAGCCCAGGTGCGGGCCAGTATAGCCTGCATGCGTATAAGCCGGTCATGGGAATGAAAAAAAATTCTTTCGGATTCTACAGAAGCCGCACGGTATTCATGCTCATCCATCAGTGCCCGCCAAGTATCAAAAATCCTGATATCCGGAATGATTTCAGCTTCAAGAAAACCGGCACTCGAATCAGACCCGGTCTCAGCGGAAAACAGAGCGCAGGGGAATATGCAGATCAAACAATATACGCTGATCAACTTCTTCATAGATTTCTTCCTGTGTGATTCTTACAGCTATTGCGCTGCCCCAAATATTTGATACATAGAACAATCCGAATGCGGATCCTGTTGCCCAGGTGCGAGGATGCCCGGGTCCGGCCCGTATCAGACTTTCAGCGAATATCCCTCCAAAAACGGCAACTTGCAGAAAAGAGCTTATTCCTGCCCCGTGCCGGCCGGCATAGATTTTTCCGCTGCCGGGAATGGCGGCGGACATCAAAGCTGCGGCAAACGGTGATTTTCCATCTGCTTTCTTTAATTCCCTGGCATAATCTCCGAGATGATCCTGCTCGTGTGCCATGGCAAAGAAGTTGCCGGTAAATGCGCCGGAATGGTACTCAAATCCGTCAAAATCTCTGAGTAAAAGATTCATTCCGGCCAGTTGAAATGACTGAAGTTCGGAATGGATTTCCCGGCTGAAACCGGTTAGCTTCAGTTCTTCTTTTGATGCGAGGAGTTCTTTTTGATCACCATGAACACTCGCCTCATAGGTTCGCAGGTAAAACGTATAAAAAGCTGCTTGCAGATAGCCGGGATGGGTTTCCGATATTTTCTGAAATCTCCCAATGGCGTCCGGGAGCATCATCCGGTTGTAGGCAGACCATCCTGCCCAGAAATGCAGGGAATCCCGCAATTGCGTTTCCCGTTCAAGATGCTGATGATGCTCATTTTCAAATTTCTCTATGGCAAATAGCGCATCACCCCAGAATTGCTGTTCCATGAGATGCCGGATAAAGCGAATTTCACCGCGCTCTGATGCCTCAAGTAATCCAGACGAAAAAAACATCAGCAGAAATACAAACAGGGGCAGGTGTGCGGTGCGCGAAGGACTCATTTATGATAACGTTCGGTTTCATCGATGATGCGGCCTAACCGAAATTCAAATCTGTGCTGTGGAGCATCCATTGCAGATATCCGGTTGCAGCGGGAAATACGGTCAGCAGTCAGAAAAACTCCCGGAATCAAACCCCGTTCACTGATGATCTCCCGGCTGAAGGCAGAGCATGACGGATGATAGATACATCGGTTTGAAAGCTGGGGGGAGATCGCATTCTGATAACCATAAAGTGAACCGGCCATTACAAGCGAAACCGGGTTGAAACGCTCCAGTACATTGCGCCCCAGCAGTCTGGGTGGCCGGCTGCGTTCCACGGCATCGTCGTCGTTTATCCGTTGAAATCGATGGTCAATGCCGCTTTCGCCGGTTACCGGGATATCTGATGCCAGCCTGACAAGCGCCAGGTCAGTCCGCAATGATTGTGACATGACGTTATTTGCAGCCATGAGGGTCAGCAACAGGGCAAGTGAGATAAACCACACGGTGGCGCTAACGGATAATCCGGGCATCATCGGGTATCTGAAAATCAAAGAAAGGGCTGTCGGCCTGCTCATTAATTCGGATGTTTTCGAACAGGGTCTGCATGACGACCGAGTCCTGTTCAGATTCGTATTGTATGGTTGTGATCTTCCGGGGAAAATCATGGTCCAGTATTTCCGTGTAGGAATGGAAATAGGTTTGCTGAATGATGCGGTCCGCCACATCATGTATGGCAATGTAGATGGGACGGTAATTCTGGTGGACCAGCTCGGCTTTGGAAATACGGGTAGCAAGTTCAGGGGGCGGATCCCAGTATGAGATATCATTTTCATCCGTGAAATCGGAGCCGGACTGACGAAATCCCATTCTGCGCAAACCCATATCGTCGGTCAGACCCTGAAAAAAAAGATAAAACTGGCTGGTCTCGGAGCTCATATCCGGATTCTGCTCATATTCGACAGTATTGTTTTCCGGATGATATGCATACATTTCCCCAAGCCGGTTGGTCTTGATGATCAGCTCTTCGGGTTCGGTGGAGTGGATGACAAGGGTTCCATCTGTGTGATAATAGAGGGATGATGTGGACTGAACTGCGACACCATCCTGCCAGACCCGCGTGGTTACATCTGAGCTGATTTTTTCGAGGGTGGCACCCTGTACCAGAGCAAACAATAAAATCGCGATTCCCCAGGGGAACCAGAATTGGTATTTGCTTTGAACCCGGGCAATGCAGGAGTCGAAACGTGTCATGAATGAGAAAGTATCACGAAGTCGGTGTTGATCAATAGCGCGTCCCTGTACCGATTGTACAATGGAAGCAGGAAAAGTACCTGGTACGACAACTGAAGATACAATCAGAAAGCACAACGAGAAAATACAACTTGCATGTGTAACATCAATCATGTGAAACATCAATCATCATGAATCATTTTGGCGGATAATGCGGTGATCCCTGAAATCATCAGAGGAGGCAATGGATTCTCACAAGATTCCAAAGTCCGGAAAACAATCAATGGAATACATCCGTTTACGGCATTTCGCAAGGGTTTCCTGCCGCTTTGAAAATCATCTTTTGAAAGTTGCAGCTGTACAGGTTATCATCGTTGAATGAAACAATAACAATTCCGGATAATGAATGGCATGACAACTCAAGGTAAAACGGTTCGTGAGGGCGGACAAATTGGCTTTTTTCTTCTTGACATTCTGATGATCACCCTGCTTGTGGTCAATCTTGCCTGGATTGTTTTCGACTGGCTTTTTGAATATGAGCTGATCCGAAGCTATCTGTATCAAATCGCACCGGATTTTACCGACATGTACACCGCGACGGTCCATCCGCGCTTCATTCTCATTGATCTGATGTTTGTTTCTGTATTTCTGGTCGAGTTTTTCATCAGATGGGCTATGGCGGTCTATCACCGGATGTACCATCGCTGGTTTTTCTTTCCATTCATCCATTTTTATGACCTTCTGGGCTGTATTCCTGTAGGCGGATTCCGTTTTCTGCGCCTGCTCCGGATCATTTCCATCACCTACCGGCTTCAGAAAAACGGCATCATTGACCTGAGTGACACGGCGCTGATCCGTTTCATCCGGAAATATTACGGAATACTGCTTGAGGAGCTTTCCGACAGGGTGACGCTCAATATCCTTTCCGATATCCAGCGCGAAGTGCGCAATGGCGGACCTGTAGTGGACCGGATTGTCAACGAGGTGGTGATGCCGCAGAGGGAATCTCTGGTGGAATGGATGTCCCACCGCATCGAAAAAGTGGCCAATGACAATTATGACGGCTACCGCGATGATATTCGCGAATATGTACAGGAACGGATCAACAAGGCAGTGGACGAAAACGAGGAATTTGCCCGGCTGGAACAGATCCCGATATTCGGGTCGCTTGTGAGGAATACGATCGAGAAGGCCATTGGCGACATGGTGTTCAGTGTGATCAATGGAATAATGCAGGATCTGGCGTCGGAGCGCAACCGGGTTTTGATCAATGAGGCAGCCGATGTACTTTTTGATGCCATTCTGCTCAAGGAGGAAGATACCGAACTCAATCGACTGGTTGTTGACACAGTGGACCGCTCGCTTGAAATTGTCAAGCAGCAAGTGATGGTGCAGCAGTGGAAGCTGCGTGATCTGGCGGAAGACGAAGAGGATTTTCGGCGACGACTCAGGGAGGAGCTGATGAAAACTGCGGATGACTCAGACTCCTATCCTGACGGCAGCTCCACCCCAAATACCGGCACAACTCGTGCTGCCGGCATCAAAGAAAACCGCTGATCCCCAAAAACCGCTGATCCCCAAAAACCGCTGATTCCCCAAAAAACCGCTGATTCCCAAAAAAACCGCTGATTCCCAAAAAAAACCACTGAACCTCAAAGGGTCTGCTTCAAAAATGACCAGACTGCCCAAAAATACCACCGAGCGTACCGGATTGATCCGTCGTGAAGCACTCAGGCTGGGTTTTGACGCCATTGGCTTTGCAAAAGCACGCCGTCTTATAGAAGAGGAGACACGACTGGAACAGTGGCTTAAGGAGGGACGGCACGGATCCATGCAATGGATGGAGAATCACTTTGATAAGCGTGTAGATCCGGGAAAACTGGTTCCCGGCGCGAAATCGGTGGTATCGGTGATGATGAGCTACCACCAGCCGGATTTGGCCGGCCGGCAGCTCTCATCGGAAAAACCGAAAATCTCAAAATACGCAATGGGAGAGGATTATCACATTGTGCTCAAGGAAAAACTGTTCGAACTGTTTGCGTTTGCCGAGCAGGTAATCGGAAAGGTGGAAGGGCGTGTTTTTGTGGATACAGCACCGGTTCTGGACAAAGCCTGGGCAGTGGAATCGGGTATTGGGTGGATGGGCAAGCACACCAATGTACTTAACCGTGATTGGGGCTCCTGGTATTTCCTGGGTGAGATGATCCTGGATGCGGAATTTGAGTATGACGAACCGATGGCAGACCATTGTGGCACCTGTACCCGGTGCATCGATGCCTGTCCGACCGATGCCATCTATGAGCCGTACAAGGTCGATGGCAGCAAGTGCATATCTTACCTTACCATCGAGTTGCGTGATGAGGTCCCGGTTAAATACCAGGAGCAGATGGGGGAATGGATTTTCGGGTGCGATATCTGCCAGGATGTCTGTCCATGGAATCGCAAAGCGCGAAGCGGATCGGAAGAGAGGTTGTTTGCCCGGCCGGATAGCGCCGATCGTGATATTGATTATTGGGAAGAGCTGGATCTCCAGGAATATCGCCGGCTGTTCCGCAAGAGTGCCGTCAAGCGTGCGAAATTTGACGGACTCCAGCGGAATATCCGGATAGCAGGCGCCAACCTGCGTCAACCTGACCGCAAATTTGTCAATGTTGCAGGAATGTTGAAGAAGCCTTGAATCAGACGGATTGCTCGATCGGCTCGGTATAAGCCTCAACACCAGCCATTTCCACCATCAAATAGAAAAGATCGGTATTTCTTGTGATTGGTCCGATACGGTCGCTGCCGGGACCGAGCACAGCTAATTCCACATAGTCGGAGGTGTGGGATGTGCCGATCCAGTTGAAAGCCAGATAGTTGGCCAGAATCTGACCCATCACGGGCCAGGGGCGGCTCATCATCCGGTGCAGGTTTTCATAATCACCCGCATAGGCCTTGCGCAGAATCTCAGCTTCGTCCCGCCGGATCTCGATTTTCGTTGCATACTCCACCAGTTCACGAATCCGGCTTATAGAGCTGTTTTCGTCAAGCTGTGGCAGGAACCAGTTATTGGTATGGCGGAACTCGGCCAGCCGGTCAAAACGCGGTTCGCTTTCATTATACCCCGAACCAACGCCGCTGAGACCGGGATTGGCATTACCGTGATCGGTGGTGATAATGATCAGCGTATCGTCCCGGTTTTCAGCAAAAGCCAGTGCCTTGCCGATGGCATCATCAAACGCGATCTGATCGTAAATGAGTCCGGCGGCATCGTTTCCATGGGCGGCATGATCCACACGGCCGCCTTCAACCTGAAGTATGAATCCGTCAGGGTTCTTTAAGAGCCGATTGATGGCCGACTCGGTCATTTCAGCCAGTGTGGGAATATCGCGGCTGTACTCCTCGGTGTTCATGTGATCAAGTGTATACGGGACATGCCCATCAAAAAAAATGCCAAGCAGTTTTTCATCGCCGCTGAACTGCATCAGATCATTTTTCTTTCGGACCACCTTGTATCCGTTTTGTGCGAATTCACTATACAGATCGCGATTGTCTTCACGTTGCGCTACATCAAAAAACCGGTTTCCGCCCCCAAGGAGTACATCATAGCCGCGCTCCAGATATTGTGTGGCAATGGTCGCTTCATCACCCCGGGCCATGACATTGGCGCTGAAGCCGGCCGGAGTTGCGTGGGTGATGGTTGTAGTGGTGGCCAGTCCGGTCGCCTTGCCGGCATCCCGGAAAATTTTCAGGATGGGTTTGAGGGATTGTTCTTCTTCGGTCATGTTTACCCGTCCATTGACGATCCGTTGTCCGGATCCCCAGGCCGAAGAGGCGGCTGCAGAACCGGTAACAATGGAGTTGGCTGAGGCCATGTCCATCAGTCCGCGTGCAGCTCTGTTTTGCTCATAAAGCGAAATCCAGTTTGAGGTGCGCCCGTAGTTACGCCGCAACATGTGATCGGCTGCGGTCAGTGTACCGATGCTCATCCCGTCACTGACCAAAAAGATGATGTTTTTGGCATCGCCCGATCGGGCTTTGCCGTTTTCAGAGGCGCATCCTTTTAAAAGAGCTCCGGAGCCGAGCATCATACCGGAAAGGGCTCCGGTTTTCAGGAAATCTCTTCTGTTGAAAGAACCGTTGTTTTTGGATTTCTTGTTTGTCATAATAAAAGGGTGATTTGTGATTGCAGGTTGATGGCCGGGTTCATTCGGTGACCGATGCTGGTCAGGAGGTCAGATGAAGGCCGTCAGAGAAGGTTCAGAAATAAACTCGTATTGTGAGGGCGAATCATACCTTATAATTCGTAACTGTATGGCAGAATAATAAAAAAGTTGTTATTAAACTGTAAAAATTTGAAATGCGGAACGCTGAAAATCTGTTATTAAAACGTCGAGTTTTTTTTGGGGAACAAAAATATATTGCTCATGCCGCAAGTTATATATCAGAAATCTGAACGAGCAACATTTTAACAGTTTGTAATAAGGAGGTAATCTGTAATGATCAAAAATTCAATGCGCACCGTATTTCTGATGGCGTTGGTTGCGCTGTTGTTTCTGTTTGTAGGCAATCTGCTCGGTGGTCAAACAGGCATGATTATCGCTCTGGTGTTTGCACTCTCAATGAATGTTTTCAGTTATTGGTATTCAGACAAGCTGGTACTTAAGATGTACCGGGCTAAGGAAGTCAACAGGGAGAATGCCCCGCGATTTTACAATATGGTTGAAGAACTGGCCCGTAATGCCAATTTACCCATGCCGAAAGTCTATATTATCCCCCAGCAGCAGCCCAATGCTTTTGCCACCGGGAGAAATCCAAAAAATGCGGCGGTTGCTGCCACGCAGGGCATTCTGCAAAACCTGAATGAGCGGGAGCTTCGCGGTGTCATGGCCCATGAGCTCGCACATATTAAAAACCGGGATATTCTCACCCAGACCATTGTCACCACCGTTGTGAGCGCCATCACTATGATCGCCCAATTTGCCATATTTTTGCCTATAGGACGGGGAAATGGCGGAGGGCCCAACCTGCTAGTGCTTCTTCTGACACTCATTCTGGCACCGCTGGCAGCCGCTATGCTGCAATCCGCCATATCCCGGACCCGTGAATTTGAGGCTGACCGTGTTGGCGCTGAAATTTGTGGCAGTGCTGAAAGCCTGGCAAGCGCCCTCAGAAAAATTCAGACATCGGTTGAACGGGTGCCGATGCAGGCTTCCGAAACTGCCCAGCGATCGACGGCGCATATGTTTCCGGTCAATCCTTTTTCTGCACGAGGTATGAGTAAATTGTTTTCCACGCATCCTGATACCGGATTGCGGATAAAAAAGCTTATGGAGATGGAGAAGACAGGGGTCTATTCCTGAATCATTTTTTGAATATGGCCCGGGGAATGTGTACCATTTTGTCATAAGCAACAAAATGGTGACAGAAAAATGGATTTGCCTGTGTAAGGAATATGCTCCCGGTTGATCTATTCCGTACCGTAGGTAATCTGAAACGAAATATCACAATCTTATGGGATCACTTAATAAAGCAATGATTATCGGACGGCTCGGGGCAGATCCCGAGGTCCGCTACACACAGAATAATACCGCGCTCGCAACGATGAGGGTGGCAACCAACGAACGGTATCGCGACAGCAACGGCGAGCTTCAGGAGACTACCGAATGGCATCGGGTTGTGGCCTGGGCCAGACTCGCTGAAAATTGTCAGCAGCTTCTGAAGAAGGGTTCAATGGTTTATTTTGAAGGCCCGATCCAGACACGCTCCTGGGAAGACAAGGAGGGACAGAAACAGTATATGACCGAGATCAAGGCACTGACCATGCAGGTACTGGACAGCCGTACTGACTCTGGTTCAGGCGAATACAGCGCAGCACGGAAGGAGGAAGTCTCTGTTAATGACAGTGACAGTCCGGACGAAGACGACGACCTGCCGTTCTGATTCGGTTAGATGGTTTTGAATGGCGGATTCCGTATCAACGGAGTCCGCCCCTATTTTTGCCGCATCTTCATGAATGCTGCGGTATTATTGCAAACGATGCTGAATGTGGTTAGATTTGAGAGATTTAATTTAATTTACCGATTCCTTAACCCTGTTGGATAACATATTGGTGCTTCAGATAGCGGATGCCGGCAGCCGTCTGTGGAGAACGGCAGATGGCAGCACGTTTGATACCCTGCTTGTCAATCCGGTCGACTTCATTCTGCTGATTGTCATTATTCTGCTTGGTCTCATTTTGTCGGCATTTTTTTCCGGTGCGGAGGTTGCCTTCTTCTCACTCGATAAGAAAGTGGATCGAAAAGCGGTCAAGGAATCGGAAAAAGACATTGCTTTTGCCCGGGTGCTGTACATGCTTGACAAGCCCCGGCAGCTTCTGGCAACAGTACTTATCGGCAATACTTTTGCAAACATCGTCACCGCAGTTGGCGCCGCAGTGGTGACCGGTCGTCTTGTGGCGATGTTCGGGCTTCCGCAGGTGATTGTTTTCACCATTGAGATCATAGTGCTTACCTTCGTCATTGTTATACTGGCAGAGATAACGCCCAAATTGATTGCCCTCAACAAACCAATGGCTGTATCCCGCAAGCTGAGCGGCCTGCTTTATTTCTTTTTTATAATTCTGGGGCCATTGTCACGCCTTATATCGCGAAGCACCCGTTTTTTGGAAAAAAATATTCCGCGGCCGTCGGACGGCATCTCATCCGAGGACCTCAAGGCAATAGCCGAAGTGGGTGAATTGCATGGATCCATCCATGGTGATGAAAGGGAGATCATTGAAAATGTCATTGAGTTTGGAAATACCTATGTCCGGGAAATCATGACATCACGGATGAATATTTCGGCCATCAATACAAAAAACACGCTGCATGAGGTCCTTGATATCATACGGGAAAAAAGCATCTCCAGGCTTCCTCTCTATGAAGACAATCTGGACAATATCACAGGGGTCATCCATTCGAAAGACCTGCTGCCTTACATCAATTCTGATCTCGGCGAGACCACAATAAACTGGAAAACACTGGCCAGGAAAGCACTGTTTATCCCGACCACCAAAAAGCTGGATGACCTGCTCCGTGATTTTCAGAGGGAGAAAACACATATTGCCATTGTCGTTGACGAATACGGGGGCACTGAGGGGGTGATTACTCTTGACGATGTTCTGGAGGAGATTATCGGCGAAATCACCGATGAATACACGGAAACCGTGGAACTTTTTACCAGAAAGAAATCGGGCAACTATATATTCGATGCCAAGATTGATCTGGATGATATGGCCGATATCCTCTCAATGGATCTTACCACCGACGAAGATGAATACGAAACCCTTGGTGGACTAATATACCATCTGCTTGAGCGCATACCCGAGGAAGGGGAGACCATTGAGTTCAAGGGATTGGAACTGACTGTCAATGAAATGGACAACAACCGCTTGTCAAAGGTTGAGGTCAAGGTGTTGAATGATTCCGGCCATGAAACCGGATCCGGGAAAAAATGAATGTGATATTATTCTGAGCAAGTTATGATAGAAAGGTATTCACGCGAGGAAATGGCCTCGATCTGGACAGAGGAAAATCAGTTTCGGTCATGGTTGGATGTGGAAATTGCCGCATGCAAAGCATGGAGCCGACTGGGCGTAATCCCGGAGGAGGATATCCGGAAAATGGAAGCCAATGCACGTTTTGACGTTGATCGCATCCATGAGATTGAGGAGCAGACGCGGCATGATGTGGTGGCTTTTACCCGTGCCGTATCGGAATCCCTTGGTGAGGAAAAAAAATGGGTGCACTACGGACTGACATCCACCGATGTTGTTGATACGGCTCTGGGCGTGCGGCTGCATCAGGCAAATTGTATCATCCGTGACGGACTAGACAGGATGATTTCCGTGCTGGCGGAAAAAGCCCGTGAGCACAAACACACCGTCATGATGGGACGCACCCATGGCATTCATGCGGAACCAACGACATTCGGACTGAAATGCGCGCTCTGGTATGAGGAGATGAAGCGCAACGGCGAGCGGTTTGATCAGGCGGCTGATGGAGTAGAGTTCGGCAAACTCTCTGGTGCAGTCGGAACCTTCGCCAATATCCCGCCCGAAGTGGAGGCTATTACCTGTGAACTGCTGAATCTGACACCGGCACCTGTATCAACACAGACGCTGCAACGTGACCGGCATGCACACTATATGGCTGTATTGGCCTTGATTGGTGCAAGCATGGAAAAGATAGCTGTAGAGATAAGGCATCTGCAAAAAACCGAAACCCGGGAGGTTGAGGAGCAATTCCGAAAGGGCCAGAAAGGGTCTTCGGCCATGCCGCACAAGCGCAATCCGATCAGCTCCGAAAACATTACCGGTTGCGCACGTGTGCTCCGCGGCTATATGGTGACCGCATACGAGAATATTCCGCTTTGGCATGAACGGGACATATCCCATTCTTCAGCTGAACGCATCATCATTCCCGACGCACTGATCCTGCTTGATTACATGTTGCACCGGTTTGCAGGTGTCCTGGAGAACCTTGTTGTATATCCGGATAACATGAAAAGCAATATCGACAAAACCCACGGGGTAGTTTTTTCCCAACGGGTGCTTCTAATGCTGATCGATAAGGGTCTGTCCCGCGAAAAAGCCTATGATCTTGTACAGCCACTTGCCATGCAAGCCTGGGAGCAGAAAACCTCTTTCCGGCAATTGCTTGAATGCAACACCGGGATTACATCATTTCTGAATGAAAATGAGATGGATGAGGCCTTCGACCTGAAACATCATACCCGAAACGTCGATGTTATTTTTGAAAGAATCGGACTTTAATCTGATCCTGCAGCTTTTTCCTTTCCAGCTTTCCGAGTGAAGTGCGAGGAAGAGAATCGGTAAACCCGATTTTTTTTGGACGCTGATGGGGCTTCAGGTTGTTTGAAATAAAATGGAAAATTCGCTGCTGCGTTTCTGAGTATTGTGCTTGTACACCAGCCGGATCTTCTTCACGAGTTTGGAAGGTATCCTTTGTTCCCTTTGAATTTCTAATTTTCGGCACTATAAAGGCAACCACCAACTGACCCCATTCCTCGTCAGGCAGTCCGGAAATACCCGCATCGGCGATATCAGCACATTTCAACAATATCGATTCAACCTCAACCGGATTAACATTTTCACCACCAGAAACAATCAGATCCGTTCTGCGCGCCTCGATATACAGATTGCCTTGTTTATCCAACCGGGCATAGTCACCGGTTCGAAACCACCCGCCGGATGCCGGATTGGAGCTGTGTGTTGTCAGGTCCGGGTCATCTGAAGAAAAATCCATTTTTTTTAAATCGAAATCAGAAAGCCTGGCAGAATCGGGCAGGTATCCCGGGAAAAGCTGGGGGCCTCTCACGTGCAATGCTCCGACCATACCAGTTGATGCAGCCTTTCCGGTATCATCACGGATTACAATGTCGTGGTCTGGGAAGGGAAGGCCGACTGACGCAAATGGACTTGATCCGTCTGTGTTCTGGGAAGCGATCTGTCCGCACGTTTCTGTCATACCGTAACTGAAACAAACAGGCCAGCCCATATTCCGGACATGCCGGATCAATTCCGGACTTGAAGGCCCACCCCCGGTCAGTATCTGTTGCAGTTTCGCGGGTGAAGTTATGCCGGATTTTTGTGAACAGTCCACCAGCCGCTTGAGCATGGTTGGTACAAGTGAAATTCGTTTAATGGATGGATTACCGTGCAGTGCATCCAGGATACTGCCGGCATCAAACCTGTTCCATAAAAAAACGCCGGTTCCACTAAGCAGCGCTCTGAAAATGATGGAGAGCCCGCCCGTATGATGCAATGGCAGACAATTACCCCAGAGATGTTCCCCTGCATCCGAATCCGGCCGGATGTCACGAAATGAGTTTCGTGTCGCAGCAATCATGTTCTTTCTCAGAAGGGCGACGCGTTTTGGCCGGCCGGACGAGCCTGAAGTGAGGAGCCCGCAAAAAAGAGCCCGGGGCTGGTCTGTGAACGGCAAATGCGCTCCGGGTAATGGCAGGCTGACTCCTGTTCCGTAGTTTTGAAGTGTTTTTTCTGCAAGGGATTTTCCTGGAATCGTGAGGTCTGAGATAGCCTGCGCTCCATTTGCAGCTTTTTTGATATGCGGATGGATCAGCGTCTCATCAGAGGTAACAAGCAGAACTTCAGGTAGGAATTGCGTCACCGGTTCAGGGTTATCAGCACAGAACGGGACAAATGGAATAGCATGTACCCAACAGTACACCATCCACAAGATGGATTCAAAACGATTGGTCGTATCGATCCCGGCAACGCAGGCGGAGGGTGGCTTCTCCAACTTACGGGAATTGCAAAGGTTCTGAAACTGATGATGGGCGTTTTGTATAACAGTTGGCAGATCCTGGTAGCGAACCGTGGTGATACCGTCGGACAAAAAAATAGCCTGATCGTGAAAAGAGCTTTCGGAAAACAATATGGCGCCATTCGGGGAATATACCGTGCTATTTACACGGTGCTGCCACTGGTTTCCGGAATGGGATGATAGCCCCCCTTTAGCTGCACCAGCCTGCATCGGATTATTGCTATCGGAGTGGTTTTGGATCATTCTTTATTGCTGGAATCCACCTCTGGAGTCAGCCAGGTCTTGTCCATATTCACCTTGAGTCCAATCCCTGGTTTTGATTTCAGTTTGATATGAGGACCCGGCATGGATGTTGAAACATCATCCATCAGAAATGGACCGGTGGCAAGCCCGTGATCTGTTTCTCTGTTATTATTAAATAATGCCGCCAGATGAGCAAGAAGCATCCGCCCCACAGCAGTTTCAAATACAGAGGAAATTGTAACAGAACTGTCGCTTTGGATTAACTCCTTCAATTCATTGAAAGAACCAAAAAGCATGGGCTTAATGACAAGGTAATCGAAACTGCCACTTTCGTTCAGTTTACGCACTTCGGCGGAAGATCGGGCAGATTCATCAGCCGCGATAGATATTCCAAATTTTTTGAGTTTGGTCAGAGAGTCAACATCGGGATTGCTGAGCGGCTCTTCAATATACTGCAGATTATTGCCTGTTTGATCGCGATCGAAGCGGGATCTGAGCCGTTCAAAAAGGCCCAGTGCTTCCTGAAGTGAAAACGCTCTGTTCGCATCATAGCGAAAAATAACATCAGGAAACCGGGTGCAGGTCTCATTGATTACATTATAAGCTGTCTCCGGGTCGGCAGTAAGCTTCACCTTCATTGTGCGGAAGCCGGACTCCTTTCGGAAATGGATAACCTGCAAGAGTTCTTCCATGTTTTGATGCTCAGCAAGTGCATTGCATCGCACGTACCCCTTTGTTTCAGCTGCATCCGGAAACCATTGCTCCTGCCAGTATGCGAACAGCGGGAGTCCGGAAGCTGAAGCTTTCTGTTGTTCATCAAGCAGTGAGAGTCCAAATCGGATTGATGGGAATTGTTCGATTCCTGACTGCTGTGCCTCTTCAACAAGAAATCTGTCGAGTGTCGCATTTTTAAAATGCTGCAGTATCAGGTTCCAGTTATTTTTTAGAAATGAACCGGCATCTTCCATTGATTCCCCGGAAAATCCGGGCAATGGCGCGATTTCCGTCCAAATACTTTTTCCGGATCCTATCAGAAAGCCCTCCCGTTTATCAATGGAGCCATTTGCATAATGAAACGGAGTGCGGAATGGAACGGAGTAGCGATAGAGTAACAGCGACTTTTGTTTCATAGGAGTAGAGTTCTGAGGTAAGGGAGGTTAATGTGACAGCACAATTCCCAGTGAAAAAAGAACACCAAATGCGGTCATTAACTGGGCTGTCCGGACCAGAATTATGTTGTACTTTTCTTTCCGGTTTTCTTTCCAGAAATTAAGGATTAGAAATAAAGCCGGAATTATCAGAATCATAGGCAGAAATACTATAGTATCATAGTCTTCTCGGAAATAAAAATGCGGAGGAATGGCAAAAGCGGCAACAGCCAGAATCAGAAACTGCCAGCGTGCAAAACGTTCGCCCAGCAGAACAACAAGTGTTTTTTTATTTGCCTTGCGATCGGTATGAACATCACGGTAGTTATTGGCAACCAGGATCATAGTGGAGAGTGAGCCGACGGCAACAGCAGCCCAGAAAGCTTCCGTGGACCATTGCAGGGCATTGACATAGTAGGTACCCATGACAGCTGCAATTCCGAAAAATATAAAAACAAAGAGATCACCGAGTCCATTGTAGGCAAGCGGAAACGGGCCACCGGTATAAAGAAGTCCCGAGGTGATGGAAAGCAGTCCGATCACGAGAATCGGCCAGCCGGCATGGAATACCAGATAGAGTCCGAGTAAGAATGCCAGGGAAAAAGTCATCAAAGCGGCTGATAATATGGTTTTGGGAGTGATTTCACCGGATGCCGAGGCTCTTGTAAAACCAACACGGTCGATAGTGTCAGCTCCGTTGCGGAAATCAAAATAATCGTTGGCGAAATTGGTTGCAATCTGGATGAGGATGGCACAGACGAGTGCCACGAGCGTTGCAGGCAGATGAAAAAGGTCATGGCTCCAGGCAAGTGAGCTCCCGACCATCACTGGAACAAGTGATGCCGGTAATGTTCTGAGACGTGCCGCTTCCAGCCAGGAGGAAATTTTCATATAAATAATGAACTTATTGCAAATGACTTGTTGTCTGATAAAATAGTGAAAACAAAGGAAGTTATAATTTGAAACCTTTATTGGAAGCGCTTTTTTGTAATGTATAAAGCATAACATTCATGCAGTATGAAAATATTAGTCTAAAAATAATTTCTAATTAAAAAATTATGGACTTTTTATGATAAAATCTTATATTTGTCCTGTTCTCGTTAATGAAAAAAACAAAAACCATAAGAGTATTTTTTCATGAGCAAATCGTATAAGAGATTCGATGCACTGGAAGCCGTCAGAAAGGCGGAAGCCACCCTTATTGCCAGAAATGGTTCGCAGAAAATGGATATGAACATAGCCAAAATATTTGGTGAAAGCTGTCTTTCCATTGACACACTCAAGGAGCGGCTTCCGGGCAGCGTTTGGAAAATTCTGAAAAAAACAATTCGCGACAATGCCCCGCTGGATTATGAAGTGGCTGATGCGGTCGCCGTGGTCATGAAAGAATGGGCTACGGAAAAAGGGGCGACCCACTACACTCACTGGTTCCAACCGCTGACCGGTTTTACGGCTGAAAAGCACGACAGCTTTATCACTCCGAACCAAGGTGGGGGCGCCATCACCCAGTTTTCCGGAAATGATTTGATGCGGGGCGAACCCGATGCATCAAGTTTCCCGAGCGGCGGGCTGCGTCCGACATTCGAAGCGCGCGGGTATACAGCCTGGGATCCCACCTCACCTGCCTTTATCATCGAAAATGGAAGGGGCTCTACACTGTGTATTCCAACGGTATTCGCATCCTGGAAAGGTGAATCGCTTGATTTCAAAACTCCTCTTTTACGCTCGGTTGAGGCCCTGAATATACAGGCATTGCGTGCACTGAATCTTTTTGGAGTAAAAGACCTGAGATGGGTGAATGCAACCGGTGGCTTTGAACAGGAGTATTTCCTGATTGATCAGGAGTACTTCTATCGTCGCCCGGATCTGCTTACATCCGGACGAACACTTTTTGGGGCAAAACCCCCCAAAGGACAGGAACTGGACGATCACTATTTCGGATCCATTCCGGACCGGATTCTCTCCTTCATGCTGGAGGCGGAAAGAGAGCTGTACCGGATAGGTGTGCCGGTCAAAACGCGGCACAACGAAGTGGCACCAAGCCAGTATGAAATAGCGCCGGTTTTTGAAAAGGCGAATGTAGCGGCTGATCATCAACAGATTACAATGATCATGCTGAAAAAAATTGCCAGGAAGTACGGTCTGGTTTGTCTTCTGCATGAAAAACCGTTTGCAGGACTTAACGGCAGCGGCAAGCATGCCAACTGGTCCATGGTCACCAGCAGAGGTGCCAATTTGCTGGAACCTGGTGACAGTCCGCATGAAAATATGCAGTTTCTGTTCTTCTTTGCTGCATCACTTAAGGCATTGCACGATTATCAGGGGTTGCTTCGGGCTTCCATAGCCAGTGCAGGCAACGATCACCGGCTCGGTGCAAACGAAGCTCCGCCTGCAATCATCTCTGCTTATATTGGCGAACAACTGGATGATATTGTTGACCAGCTTAAATCCGGCAAAGCCAAGAGCTCGAAGGAGGGCGGACTACTCGGACTGGGAATTCCCGTACTTCCTACCATTCCCAAGCACGCCGGGGACCGCAACAGAACCTCGCCCTTTGCCTTTACAGGCAATAAGTTTGAGTTCCGCGCTGTCGGTTCCGAACAGACGGTATCTTTTCCGATGGCCATACTGAATACAACAGTGGCTAGCTCGATAGATGTCATGACAACTGCTCTTGAAGCAGAAATGGACAAGGGAAGTGACCTGGAGGATGCACTGGAAGTCGTATTGCAGCAAACCTTAAGTGAGATTGATAACATCCTGTTCCATGGTGACGGGTACTCCGATGACTGGCAGAAGGAAGCAAAAAAACGTGGATTGCTGAATCTGAAAACCACGATGGATGCTCTTCCCTACCTGACCGATAAAAAGACGATTGAGCTCTTTGAGAAATACCATGTGCTTTCCGAGCTGGAGCTGGAAGCGCGCCAGGAAATATATCTTGAACAGTATTTCATCAAGCTCAATATCGAAGCTGAAACCACAGAGGATATCGTTCGTACCATGATTGTTCCATCGGCAATCCGGTATTTGAATGAAATCCTTGCGGTCAATGATCGGGGCAAGTCAAGCAGCCTGGATATATCATCCACAAAAACGCTTGCTGAGGAGGTTAACACCGTATTGAGTCAGCTCCTGGTTGCAGTGGACAAGCTTGGCAAAGTGAATGCGGATCTTGGCGGTGACACCGTGCCGGAAAAAGCAAAGCACCTTTCACAGGTGGTGCTCCCGGAAATGAACAAGGTTCGTGAACTGGCTGACAAGCTGGAGAAACTGGTGGCCGACGACTACTGGCCGCTGCCATCCTATCGCGAAATGCTCTTCGTGAAATAATGCGAAATAATGGATAGTAGCAAGAAGTCTCTTCTTGACGCAACATGAGGAAAGAGAAAGCCCGGTACTGTGATAGCAGCCCGGGCTTTTTTTTAAGAAAAGTGTTAAAATCAGGGTTGTATTTCAACTATCGTATTATTATTCTGCGTAGACTTAAACGGTAAAGCCTTTTTTATTTCATCCTCTTATCCGTCTTGTCTTTCTTGACCGAATTGCGAAAACCAAAAATGATATGACCTGTACACTTTCGCGAGTTGCGATTCTATTATTTTCAATTCTAATATTATCTGGTTGTCGTGTCGATGATGATACGGTCGTCTTGAGACTTGGTCATGGCCTGGATTCGTCGCATCCGGTGCATGAGGGCATGATGCGCATGGCAGAACTGGTCAAGGAAAAATCCGACGGGTCCATGCGCATCGACATCTATCCCAATGAGCAGTTGGGTACCGAACGTCAAACTCTCGAACTGCTTCAGATAGGAAGCCTGGATATCACCAAGGTCTCTGCTGCAGTGATGGAGAGCTTTACATCTGTGTTTTCAATTTTCAGCGTTCCATTTCTTTTTGTCAATGATGAGCACATGTATTCGATTCTTGATGGTCCGATGGGGAGACGAATTCTGGATGCCAGTGAGCCTTATCGCATCGTTGGACTTTGCTATTATGATGCCGGAACCCGGAGTTTCTATACAACCAACAGGCCCGTCCGAACTCCGCAAGATCTTCAGGGATTAAGTATTCGCGTGCAGGAAAGCCCTTCGGCTATACGAATGGTCAATACACTTGGTGGATCTGCCACTCCGATCTCCTGGGGTGAATTGTACACTGCATTGCAGCAGGGAGTTGTTGACGGTGCAGAAAACAATCCTCCAAGTTTTTATCTGTCACGACATTATGAGGTCTCGCAGTATTACACACTCAACGAGCATACCGCCGTGCCGGATATCCTGGTTATTTCCAGGCATACCTGGGAGCATGTACTGAATGAGGAGCAGCGTGCTATAGTGCAGGAGGCTGCGCTTGAATCGGTACCCTATCAGCGGAAGGTGTGGCAAGAAGCGAGTGAAGAAGCCCTTCGGGCCGTTGCAGAGGCAGGAGTCGAAATCATATATCCGGATCGCGTGCCATTTATGGAAGCGTCCGAACCTTTTTACGAAAACATGAGAGCCCAGCAACCGGTTCTCTATCAACTATTTCTCGAAATACAGGAGCTCGGCGATGAATATATTGATTAGAGCACTTGACTATATTCTGGCCCGCATGTCAATCCTCATCATGACCCTGTTGGTGTTTACGGTGCTCCTGCAGGTTTTTATGCGTTATATAATTGGATCACCGGTTACATTTACCGAGGAATTATCCCGTTTTCTTTTGATTTGGCTGGGTTTGCTGGCTGCGTCATACGCATACAGACAGCGGATGCATCTTGCACTCGATCTGCTTGTCCAGAAACTGAAAGGCAGACAGCAAAACGTGCTGAATATCATAATTCACTCACTAATAGCTCTGTTTGCAGCGGTTGTACTGGTGTATGGAGGGATTCAGCTTGTGATCTTGACCTGGGTCCTGGATCAGAGCTCACCGGCTCTTGGTGTATCCATGTCATTTGTCTATCTCGTATTGCCGGTCAGTGGTATTGCCATGATAATATATGCCATGGATTTCATACTGCAAGAAGCCGGATTCCGTCAGGATGATGTGGCCACAGATTCGCTTCATCCCGGCAGAAAAACAGATTCGCTTCATGTTGAGTAGTATGCTGGATAATGAACATTTTAAACTCAATGAATATATCAAATAGTGATTGGGCCGGTAAAAATGGGATGGAATATTCCGGCGATAATGAAATAATCGGACATTTATTAAATCAATCATTCGCATGCTTTATGGCGTGCGGCTGAATCAGGCACGGAATTATGGATATTTTCGGGATTCTTGTATTGGTCATAACCTTTGTCATTCTTTTGGCTATTGGAGTTCCTGTGGCATTCAGCATTGGCATCTCCACCATACTGACGCTGCTGGTAAGTGTTGATTTTACACCGGCAGCGACTACCATCGCACAAAGACTGGGCACCGGGCTGGACAGTTTTACCCTGCTGGCCATACCTTTTTTTATTCTGGCAGGTCAGCTCATGAACAAGGGAGGTATCGCAGAGCGGCTCATTGATTTTGCCAAAGCGCTGGTCGGCATGCTGCCTGGCGGACTTGCCTATGTCAACGTGATTGCTGCAATGCTTTTTGGCTCGATATCAGGTTCTGCTGTAGCGGCAGCCTCCGCTGTTGGTACGTTTATGACGCCTCAGATGCAGAAACAGGGGTATGACCGTGGATACAGTGCAGCCGTGAATATCACCTCCTCAACGACCGGATTGCTCATTCCACCAAGCAATATCCTGATTGTCTATTCTTTGGCCAGTGGCGGTGTCTCCATAGCCGCCCTGTTTCTCGCCGGCTATCTTCCGGGTGCTTTCACCGGACTGATGATTATGTTAGTCGCCGGATACTATGCATTCCGGAAAAAGTATCCGGTTTCCGACAGGCTTCCTATCAGAGAAGTGGTTCGAAAATTCGGTCGCGCCGTCCCCAGTCTTCTGATGATCATCATCGTTATTGGTGGAATCATTGCCGGTATTTTCACGGCAACAGAAGCCTCCGCCATTGCTGTCCTGTATGCCTTCATTCTGGCCTGTTTAATCAATCGTGAACTTAAGTTTTCCGAGCTTCCGAAGGCTATACTTGACAGTTGCAACACGACTGCGATCGTAGCCCTGCTTATTGGTACGTCACTGGGCATGTCCTGGGTGATGTCCTATGAAAATATTCCGCAGATAGTTACTGCCGGTCTGCTCACGCTCAGCGATAACCCGTTTCTGATTCTGATCATTATCAATATGACCCTGCTGGCTGTCGGTGTATTTATGGATATGACACCGGCTGTTTTGATTTTCACTCCCATCTTCCTCCCGGTTGTAGTGGAGTTGGGAATGGATCCCATCCATTTCGGGATCATGATGATTTTGAATCTGAGTGTGGGACTATGCACACCTCCGGTCGGAACGGTGCTCTTTGTGGGATGCGGGGTGGCCAACCTGTCTATTGCACAGGTTGTGAGGCCTTTACTGCCTTTTTTCCTGGCCATGCTGTTCTCGCTAATGGTCGTCACGTACTTTGAAGAGCTGAGCCTGTTTCTTCCGCGGCTTTTCGGCTTTGCATAAATAAAAAATTGTAAATCTGTAAATAAGCAGTAGTTCACTTATCGGTTTTAGTCTTGCACGATGTTCACGTTCTCTAAAAGCGGTAAATGACTGTAATGATGAATAACATTGAGGCAAGTATGAATAAATCAACACAACAAAGATCAGAAGCATCGACAATTTCTTCTGATATCCTGCCGCAGGCTATGCAGGATTATCGTATTGTCTCTCAAGTTACCAGTAAAAATCAGTGCAACTACCACATCCTGAAAAAGGATGCTGAGAAAAAATTGTTGATTACAGCCACAGACAGGAAGTTTCTGCCTGTCGGTTTTGAAGGTGATGAGATGGATCATGGGGGCAACAGCAATCTGCTGTGCGATCTCACTCCGGTCAATGCATCGGCATTGCGGTCCGCACTGCCCCATACGAATCCGACCACCCTCGGCAACCGGAATTCTTTTGGATTTGGTGATCGGCTTGGCAATGCGGGGGCTGCTCATCTCCGATCTCTTGAATCATCATCATTTCTTCCGATACTGGCCCAGCAATCTATCAGAGAGCTGGACCGAACCGGCCGGACCGCACTGGAAGTGATGGATGCGGCAACATGGGCGGTTCTGCAGGCAGGTTACACCGGCAGATTCGGTGCCGATGCGGATCATCTGAAAACATTTGCTGATATTGATCGCATGATGGATGCCGGGTTCACCATGTATACCATTGATCCGAGCGATTATGTTGATAATCGCGTAGTTGACATGGACGAACCTTCCCTTCAGCAAGCTTTTTCAGAACTTCCGTGGGATAAGCTCAGTGACGATCACGACGCTTTTTTGAAGCGGTATGAAAATGTAACATTTTCACTGGATAATGATGTCACGCTGCAACCTTCCCGTTCCGCCATACTGCAGGCGGCTGTGAAATATGGACGGGTCATTCTTCACACACTGGAAATGTATCGCTATCTTAAAAAAACTTATCCGGATGCTGATTCCGAGGTTGAATTGTCGGTAGACGAGACACCTCATCCTACCACACCCGAGGAGCACCTGGTGATTGCTTCTGAGTTGAAGCGTCTGGATGTGAAGCTGGTCAGCCTGGCGCCAAGGTTTTGCGGTGACTTTGAGAAGGGGGTTGATTTCAAAGGGGATATCTCGGAATTCCGCAGTGAGTACCTGCTCCATCAGGCTATTGCAGCCGCCTATGGTGCATACAAATTAAGTGTTCACTCGGGCAGTGATAAATTCGAGGTGTATGAAGCGATTGGAAGTCTTGGTGTGGGTACCGTGCACGTAAAAACAGCGGGTACCAGCTACCTCGAAGCATTACGCGCTGTTGCGCTTGCGGATCCCGGTCTCTTTCGTGAAATTTACACATTTTCACTGGAGCGTTTTGATACCGATCGCAAAACCTATCATATCTCGGCTGATCCGGAGCAACTGTCTGATCCCGACAGTTATTCCAATGAGGAGATGCCTGGACTTCTTGATAATGATCATGCGCGGCAGGTATTCCATGTGACTTTCGGATCGGTGTTAACGGAAAGGAGAGCAGATGGTGAACTTCTGTTCCGTGATCGCATCATGTCTGTTTTGACAGAGAATGAAACAATTTACGAAGACTGTCTCTACCGGCATTTCAGGAAACACATCCGGCCGTTTGAAAAAACGGTGTTATTTCAATGACAGGCTGTAAAGGACTAATTGAAAAAATGAATTAAGGAGCTCATGATAAGCTGATTCCGTCTGGTGAATTCGCAATGAGCATTAAAAAATGAGGGAATGATGAGAATTACAAAAGACTTTGATGTCAGCGGAAAAGTAGCTGTCATTACCGGCGGAGCCGGTGTACTTTGTGCCGAAATGGCATATGCACTGGGTGAATCCGGAGCAAAAATTGTTCTGCTGGATATTGGCGAAAAAGGGATGGCCGTGGTTTCCGAAGAGCTGAAAAAAAAGGGAATCGAACACCTTGCCATCAAAACCGATGTGATGGATAAAGCAAATATCGAGGAGGCTGCAAAGAAAACCGTTGAACGTTTTGGACGTATTGACATCCTGATCAATGGAGCCGGAGGAAACAAACCCACCGCGACAACCAGTCCTGACAAGCCATTTTTTGATCTCCCTGAAGATGCGATCAAATGGGTTTTCGACCTCAATTTCATGGGGACTTTTATTCCATGCCAGGTTTTTGGCAAGTATTTCGCAGAACAGAAAAGTGGGAACATCATCAACATTTCATCTATGAATGCGTTCACTCCACTGACCAGAATCCCGGCCTATTCAGCGGCAAAAGCGGCGGTAAGCAACTTCACCCAGTGGCTGGCCGTACATATGGCGCATAACTACTCTACGAATATCAGAGTGAATGCCATTGCTCCCGGTTTTCTGCTGACGGATCAAAACCGGTTTCTGCTGACCAATGAAAGCGATGGCAGTCTCACGGATCGGGGGCAGACTATCATAGATCACACTCCGGCTGCGCGTTTTGGGGATCCGAAAGATTTGGTTTCCACAATCATGTGGCTGACGGCACCGGCTTCACAGTTTGTCCATGGCATCGTGGTGCCTGTAGACGGTGGGTTCTCAGCTTTCAGCGGAGTCTGATCATCAATTTTAAAGTGTCTATCCTGTCAAAAGGCAAATTCTGCGTCTTAGGTAATAGAACATGCTTGCAAGGCAGGCGTCGATACATCTAAAGCCATGAAGCATCCATAGAAATACGCAAAAAATTCATTCCATACCCGGTACTATGAGCAATTTGCATGACCTGTTCAGCCTTGAAGATAAAGTCGCCTCAATTGTCGGCGGCACTCGGCCATTCAGCGCTACGGTGACCCGGATGAATTGTGCGGTGCCGCGCTATGGCTGGCTTCGGACAGGGCATCATCTTTTGTTATGGGTGCTATGATTTCGGTGGATGGTGGCTTCACATCAATGTCTATTTAATGAATAAGCAAGGATCGAATATGAAATCATTTATTCACGAGGACTTTTTACTGCAGTCAGATACGGCGAGAAGGCTGTATCATGAGCATGCTGCATCTCTTCCTATTGTAGACTACCACAACCACCTTCCTCCAGGCGAAACACTGGCGGATTCCAATTACGCCAATATCACCGATGTCTGGCTTAAAGGCGATCATTATAAATGGCGGGCGATGCGCACTGCCGGTATTCCCGAGCAGATGATCACTGGCAAGGATGTGCCGGACCGGGACAAGTTTCTGGCATGGGCGAAAACAGTCCCGCAAACCCTGAAAAACCCGCTTTATCATTGGACGCATCTTGAACTGAAAAGATATTTTGATATAGATGAGCAGCTGAATGAGGATACGGCGCCGAAAATATGGGAGAAAACCAACGAAATGCTTCAATTGCCGGAATTTTCGCCCCGGAGTCTGCTTGGCAAAATGAATGTGCATGTCATATGTTCCACTGACGATGCTGTCGATACGCTTGAGGAGCACCGGAAGCTGGCCGGTGAGGATTTTAACGATTTTGTGATGTTTCCTACGTTTCGACCGGATAATGCCATGAAGATCGAAGATCCGGCAAGTTTCGTGAAGTATGTCAAGAAGCTTGAATCGGTTTCCGGAATCAGTATTACAGGTTTTTCCACGTTTCTGGAAGCGCTGAAGCAGCGTCATGATCACTTTGACAAGATGGGTTGCCGTGCCTCGGATCATGGCATTGAAGAGCCTTATTCCGCTGATTATTTGCAGGATGATCTTGAGCGGATTTTCAGTGACGTGCTCACAGGGAAAAAACCGGATCCCAACGATGATTTGAAATTCAAATCGGCTCTGATGCATGAATTTGCCGTGATGGATTTTGAGAAGGGATGGGCATTTCAGATGCACATTGGTGCACTTAGAAGCAACAATACCAGAATGTTCAGGCAATTGGGCCCGGATACGGGATTTGACTCCATCGGTGACGCACAGATTGCCAAGCCACTTGTCCGGTTTCTGGATCGACTGGAGCAGAACAATCAGCTTCCCAGAACGATTCTGTATAACCTGAATTCATCGGATAACGAAGTGCTTGCTTCACTTATCGGAACGTTTATGGGTGACGGTATTCCCGGTAAAATTCAGCATGGTCCGGGTTGGTGGTTCCACGATCAGAAAGAAGGAATGGAGGCTCAGCTTCAGACGCTCTCCAACATAAGCTTATTGAGTCAGTTTATTGGCATGGTCACTGATTCACGAAGTTTTCTTTCCTTCCCCAGACACGAATATTTCCGCAGGATACTCTGCAACATGCTCGGATCGGATGCAGAACTTGGAATCATTCCAGATGACGACAGCATGCTGGGTAATCTGATCGAAAAACTCTGTTATAGCAATGCCATTCGGTATTTTTCATACTCCCGGCTGCCGATGGCCGCAAACATTCATTTGAATAATTCATAATGGGCAGTGATTACTGCCGACCAACAAGTAAAGGATGATATGATGAGCACTAACAAACCAAATAAGATATTAGAAGAGCTTCAACCGGAAAAAGATTTTTTCATTGGAATAGATTCTGATGGCTGCGTATTTGATACCATGGAAATCAAGCACAAGGAGTGTTTTATTCCCAATAACATCAAATACTGGAATCTGCAGGCCGTATCAAAATTTGCCCGTGAAACAGCGGAGTTTGTCAACCTGTATTCACGGTGGCGCGGGATCAACCGCTTTCCTGCTCTGGTGATGAGCCTGGATCTTCTTCGCGACTGGAAAGATGTGCAGAAACGACAAGCTTCGATTCCGGAATTGGCGGAGGTGCGTGCGTTTATCGATTCGGGCAGACCCTTGAGCAATCCATCGCTTGACGAATACATTGCTGAAAAAGGGGAAACCGAGGAGCTGGCCCGGGCGCGAGAGTGGAGCCATGCGGTAAACCGCACGGTTGATGACATCGTTAACGGGATCCCCCCGTTCCCCTACGTGCGGGATAGCCTTGAAAAGCTGCAGGACACCGCCGATATGCTGGTGGTCTCGGCGACACCGGGAAATGCTTTAAACAAGGAGTGGAGTGAAAGTAAAATCGATCATTTTGTACGCGTCATTGCCGGCCAGGAAATGGGTTCCAAAAAGGAACACCTGGCATTGGCTGCAGGAAACAAGTACAAAGAAGGACGCGTGCTTATGATCGGTGATGCCCCGGGTGATATGAAGGCGGCCAAGGATAACAATGCCTTGTTCTATCCGATCATGCCGGGAGAGGAGGATGTGTCCTGGCAACGTTTTTACGAGGAAGCCGCCGATGTGTTTATTCGCGGCGATTTTGCCGGAAGCTATGAAGAGAAGCTGATTTCAGAATTCCTGGATCATCTTCCGGAAACGCCACCTTGGAAATAAATCACACACACATACATTTCAAAATACCGGAAACGGCTGACAATCTATGGTGAAAGAAAAAATTTCCCGGCAGGATAATCTGTCAGAAGAGGAGCTCAGCGATTTTTTGGCTGATGCTCTTGCAGATATGGATGTGGATGGGAAAAAGGTGCTGGTCATCATCCCCGACAGCACCCGCACCATGCCCCTTCACATCTTTTACAAGATGATGCATGAATATCTGGGCAAAAGAGCCGGAGAACTCAGCTACCTGATTGCACTTGGAACCCATCAACCCATGTCTGATGAGGCGATTGACCGGATGCTGGGTCGTGCCGGCAGCGATATCCCGCGTTATCAGGTGTATAACCATCGCTGGGATGATCCTGGTCAGCTCAGGGAGATTGGATGGATCCGTAAAGCCGAAGTTGAAAAGATTTCAGGTGGACTGTTCGGGGAAGATGTGCCGGTGCATATAAACAAGCTCATTTATGATTATGACCATCTGATGGTTCTGGCACCCACTTTTCCGCACGAAGTTGTCGGATTCTCCGGGGGCAACAAGTACTTTTTCCCCGGGATATCCGGACCGGAGATACTGAACTTTTTTCACTGGCTTGGAGCCGTAATCACCAATCGTGAGGTCATCGGAACAAAATACACCCCGATTCGTGAGGTGGTGGATCTGGCGGCGTCGAAAGTTGATTTGCCCAAAACCTGTTTCAGCATGGTGGTCAAGGGTCAGGGAGTGAAAGGCATATTTGTCGGAAGTCCCGAGGATGCATGGGACCGTGCTGCGGATCTGTCGTCACAGGAGCACATCAGGTATGTGGACAATCCCTTCAAGGATGTGCTCTCGGTGGCGCCTCCGATGTATGAAGATGTCTGGACAGCCGGAAAATGCATGTACAAGCTGGAGCCGGTGATCGAAAAGGGAGGAAGACTCATTATTTATGCCCCTCATATCACCGAAGTATCCTACACACATGGCAAGCATATCGACGAAATCGGATACCATGTACGTGATTACTTCTTGAAGCAGATGGAGCGGTTCGGGCATATACCGAGAGGAGTGCTTGCACACTCAACGCATGTCAAGGGCAGTGGAACCTACGAAAACGGAGTGGAGACACCGAATGTCGATGTGGTGCTGGCCACATCTATTCCCGAGGAGCGATGCAAGAAGATAAATCTGGGCTATATGGACCCGGCATCCATTGATATTGATGCATTCAGGAATCGTGAAGAAGAGGGAATACTTTATGTGCCCAAAGCCGGCGAAATACTTTATCGCTTGAAAGAAGAAGCTCCGGTGCTGTGAAGCACTTGTTACCATTTATACAAAATAAAATCAATCCGAAGGTCTGCAATGCTACTGGAAACCATGCGGATTGACTGAATCTGAAAATCAACAAAAAAATACATAGGACTATGAAAAAAAATGATATTGGTCTGATTGGACTGGCTGTAATGGGCGAAAACCTTGTAATGAATATGGAATCCAAGGGGTTCTCCGTTGCGGTATATAATCGTTCGGCAGAGAAAACCAAAGCCTTTGCTGAAAACAAGGCAAAAGGCAAGAATATTCATCCGGCGTATACGCTTGAGGATTTCGTCAATGCGATTGAAAGCCCGCGAAAAATCATGCTGATGGTCAAGGCCGGTGAGCCGGTTGACAAGACGATTGAATCTCTGCTTCCGCTCCTGGATGAGGGCGATTTGATTATCGACGGTGGAAACTCAGACTATCAGGATACCGAACGCCGATCGCAATGGCTCGAGAATGAAGGCATTTTGTTCATCGGCACAGGTGTGAGCGGCGGCGAGGAAGGAGCGCTGAAAGGGCCGTCCATCATGCCTGGCGGACAGAAAGAAGCATATGATCTGGTGGAGCCGATCTTCACTAAAATCTCTGCTCAGGTCAACGGTGACCCGTGCTGCACGCATATCGGTACGGCCGGTGCCGGCCATTTTGTCAAAATGGTCCACAATGGGATTGAGTATGGTGATATGCAGCTGATTACTGAAGCCTATCTGCTGCTCAAGAACGTATTGGGTATGGATGCACAGCAGCTGCATGAAACCTTCACCGAATGGAATTCCGGCGACCTGGATTCCTATCTGATTGAAATCACTGCCGATATTCTTGGAAAAACTGATTCAGAAACCGGCAAACCGCTTGTGGATGTGATAATGGATACCGCCGGACAAAAAGGAACCGGCAAATGGACGGTGAGAGCGGCACTTGACACGGGTGTCTCCACTCCAACGATAGCCGAGGCCGTTTTTGCAAGAATCATCTCCTCGTTGAAGCAGGAGCGCGTTGAAGCTTCGAAATTACTCGCAGGTCCGGATACCAAGCCATTCGACGGTGATGCAGAAGCGTTTAAAAATGCTATTCGCGATGCGCTATATGCCTCTAAAATCTGCTCATACGCTCAGGGTTTTGCGTTGATGCAAACAGCAAGCGATGAGTATGGATGGGACCTGAGTCTGGGTGAAATTTCCATGATCTGGAGAGGAGGCTGTATCATCCGTGCACATTTTCTGCAGCATATCAAGGATGCCTATGACAAGAATCCCGATCTTAAAAATCTATTACTGGATCCGTATTTCAGCAAATCCATTCAGAAAGCACAGATGCCATGGAGAGAAGTGGTCTCAACAGCCTCGAAACTGGGAATTCCCATCCCTGCATTCAGTTCGGCACTGAACTACTACGATTCCTATCGCTCGGCACGGCTGGGAGCCAATCTGCTGCAGGCACAGCGCGATTATTTCGGTGCGCATACATATGAGCGCATCGACAAGGAAGGATTTTTCCACACGGAATGGTTGAAAATATAGTTTTCCGGATGATTTTGGAGGTGAAATGATGAATAAAAAAAATGTACTTGTAGCCCAGTCGGGCGGACCAACACCGGTTATCAACAATTCGTTGCGCGCCATTGTTGATACCTGTCAGGAATTTCCGGAAATATTCGGCTCGGTCTATGCCGGGCTTCACGGAATCGAAGGTGTGCTCAAGGAGGAATTGATCGATATGTCGGCTCAGCCGGCTGATGAGATCGCACTGCTGAGAACATCACCTGCCGCAGGCTCGATCGGAACGTGCAGATATAAGCTAAAAGATCATCAGGAGGCTGATTTTAACCGGGTGATTGAAGTCCTCAAGGCACACAATATCGGCTATTTCTTTTACATAGGAGGCAACGATTCCATGGATACCGCCAACAAGGTGGCCAAACTGGCCCGGGAAAAAGGGTTGGATCTTGTCGGTACCGGTGTGCCCAAAACCATCGACAATGATGTGGGTGATTCGGAATTCAAGCTGATTGACCATACCCCGGGTTACGGCAGCGTGGCACGTTACTGGGCATTGAATATCCAGAATGCCAACGAAGAGAACAAGGGCTCATCACCTGCAGACCCCGTTATGGTTATTCAGGTAATGGGGCGCAAAATCGGGTTTATCCCGGCTGCTGCGCGACTTGCTGATCCGGATCGGGAACTGCCTCTTCAGATTTTCATGAAGGAATCGGATATCACGATGGATCAACTCACAGATAATGTGAATGACAATGTGAAAAAGCATGGTCGTTCGATTGTGGTGGTCAGCGAAGGGTTTCCCATGGGTGACATCGGGGAAACCAGAGATTCCTTCGGTCATACCCAGTTCTCAGCCAGCAAAATCACGGTCGGACAAAAGCTCGTAAACCATCTTAATGAGGTGGGAATCGGTGCTCGCGGTGCCGCCAGAGTGAATGTGAGTGGAACGGATCAGCGTCACAATATGATATATGCTTCTGCTGTTGATCTGGAGGAGGCTTACCGGGTCGGACAAAAAGCCGTCATGGTAGCAAAAGATGAGGGGTCGGGGTATATGGCTACGATCCTGCGCCGGCCGGGTGATATCTACATGGTGGATTACGACAAGGTGCCGCTTGACAACGTTGCCAATTCCGAACGTGAATTTCCGGCACACTGGATTACCGAAAATCGCTGTGATGTGACGGATGATTTCGTTCGTTATGCACGTCCACTCATTGGAGAGGATTGGGTCAGTGTTCCCCTCGTCAATGGTATTCAGCGTTTTGCCAGAATCAAGCCGATATTTGCTGAAAAGAGATGCAAAGCGTATGTTCCTCAGGAATATGCGATGTAAGAAAATTCACAATTAACGTTGCATCGCTCTGCCTTGCAGGGATGATCCCCCTGAAAATTGAGATGAATTTCCTGAATGCATACGAATTTTCCTTTCGTAATCGCCTAGCCAGGCAAGAAGGGCATTAGCACCTGATAAATTTATTTAATTTGATAAAAACATATGAAATGTCCATGACCGGGATAGCCCCGAACATACAAGAGCATGATTACATTCTGTCATGTGAATTCTATGTGACATTATAAATCGGAAAATTTAAACACATGAAATGCCCATGACAGAGCTCAAGTTCTGACACACAGGTGTATGATTAAGATCTGTCATGGCATTCTATCTGACATTATAAATCCAAACATTTAAACAGATGAAATCCAGTAACGATCTCGATACCCTTTGCATAAATACCATTAGAACCCTGGCCGTCGATGCGGTGGAAGCCGCAGGTTGCGGACATCCCGGAATGCCGATGGGTACAGCTCCGCTATCTTTTGTGCTGTGGACCAAATACCTCCGTCACAATCCTGATAACCCGCACTGGCTGAACCGCGACCGGTTTGTGCTGTCGGCCGGACACGGCTCAATGCTGCTATATTCGCTGTTGCACCTGACCGGCTATGACCTTCCGCTGGACGAACTGCGACAGTTTCGTCAGCTCAACAGCAAGACGCCTGGGCATCCGGAATACGGACATACAGCCGGTGTGGAAACAACTACTGGTCCCCTGGGACAGGGATTCGGCAACGGTGTCGGGATGGCACTTGCTCAGAAATACCTGGCAGCCTATTTCAATCGCGATGATTTCAAGCCCTTCGATTACAACATTTATGGCATCGTAAGTGATGGTGATATGATGGAAGGGGTCCAGAGCGAGGCCGCCTCCCTGGC
Source organism: Balneolales bacterium (assembly GCA_007134845.1). Classification (GTDB taxonomy): domain Bacteria; phylum Bacteroidota; class Rhodothermia; order Balneolales; family Natronogracilivirgulaceae; genus SKNL01. Next base: position 6,907 of record SLKA01000062.1, on the reverse strand, counting down.
CGGACACCTGAAACTGGACAACCTGATCTATTTTTATGATGATAACGGCATAACTATTGACGGCAGCACCGACCTGTCCTTCTCGGAAAATGTCCCGAAAAGATATGAAGGGTATGGATGGAATGTTGTGACAGCTGATGGCAATGACCTGCAGTCCATTGAAAAAGCGTTGGTGAGCTGCCTGGAAAACAGTGATGGCCGGCCATCACTTATTGCCACTAAAACAAATATCGGATATGGCAGTCCGAACAAGCAGGATACGGCCGCTATTCATGGTGCGGCCCTCGGAGAAGAGGAGGCCAGGCTGACAAAGAAAAACCTGGGCTTTGACCCGGATCAGACTTTTGTCATACCGGAGAAGGCGCTTGAGGTGTTCCGGACGGCGGTTGCAAAAGGTGCGCAGCTCGAAAAAACCTGGGATGATGAACTTGCTGCTTATAAAGAAAAACACCCTGAGTTATACCGGGAGCTTGACGACTTTCAGAAAGGAAAATTATCCATAAACTGGGAACAGGTACTTCCCGAATTCTCACCGGAAGCGGGAAAAATGGCGACACGCCAGGCTTCAGGCAAGGTGTTGGAGAAGCTGGTGGGAGAGAGTCCGTTCATCATCGGCGGTTCAGCAGATCTGACGCCCTCGAACAACACACTGGTCAAAACACTTCAGGATTTTTCAGCTGACAACTATTCCGGCCGCTATATCCGGTATGGTATTCGCGAGCATGGCATGGGCGCAATTATGAATGGGATGGCGCTTACAGGCTTGCGGCCCTATGGCGGGACTTTTCTGGTTTTTTCGGACTATATGCGTCCGACAATCCGGCTTGCGGCACTAATGGGTATTCCGGTGGTTTATGTTTTTACTCACGACAGTATCGGACTCGGAGAAGACGGTCCGACACATCAACCGGTAGAGCATATTCCGTCGTTGCGCACTATACCGAATTTGAATGTGATTCGCCCGGCCGATGCCAACGAGACAGCATATGCATGGCAGATGGCCCTGGAGCGTACCGATGGGCCGACAGCGTTGATTCTGACCCGTCAGGGACTGCCCATTTTTGACAGAAACGGCGTGGCCCCGGCCAGCGGGATCAGCAAAGGCGGATATGTGATGGCTGGAAGTGACAGCGATGATCTCGCGCTGATAGCAACAGGATCGGAAGTGCAGCTTGCACTGGGCGCCAGGGACGAACTGCTTGAAGAAGGTATCAGTGCCAGGGTAGTGAACCTGGGATGTCAGGAAGTGTTCGATCAGCAGCCGGAATCATACCGAAACTCGGTACTTCCGCCGCAGGTCACAAGGCGAATTTCGATTGAGGCCGGGGTTTCCTTTGGCTGGGGCAGGTACACCGGAACCGGCGGAACAAGCATCTCCCTGGAGCGTTTCGGAGAATCGGCACCGGGCGGGGAGGCAATGAAAGCGCTTGGGTTTACGGTTGAGCGCGTTGTGGAGGAATGCCGGAAAATCTTGATGTGATACCACGATCCTGGACCCATGTTTTACAAATTATAAAATCATTTTCAAATGGCGTGAAATAATCGGGCAGTTTCTTCAAAAAAATGTTATACTCGGTAAATTAACCGTTTAAGTAGCAGGGAGAAGTCCATATCCAGAAAAAAGAGCATGATTTCGTTCTTTTCAAATTCATTTGATTGGCGCTCTTGCAATAGTTTGAGAAATTTACATGAGAAAGAAAGTAACTCTGAAAGACATTGCTTTAAGGCTGAATGTTACGAAAGTTACTGTATCCAAAGCACTTCGAAATCACCCTGATATTTCTGATAATACAAAACAGAAGGTAAAAGAAATTGCTGATCAACTCGGATACAGACCTAATCTCTTGGCCCGGTCACTGACTTCATCCAGAAGTAAAACAATAGGCGTGGTTGTTCCAAAGATTGCCCACAATTTTTTTGCGCATATTGTTGCCGGAATTCAAAAGCATGCCAATGCTAATGGTTACGAAATTGTTTTGAAGTTATCGGAAGAGAGCGAAAAACTGGAAAACAAGCATATTGAAGGGTTGCTTTCAATGCAGGTTGAAGGTCTATTGGTATCAGTTTCAATGGAAACAAGAAACACGGATCTTTACAAATGGCTTCGCATGATGCAGGTCCCATTGGTATTCTTCGATCGAAATATCATGGGAATCGGCTTTAACAGTGTTATCATGGATGACCGAAAAGCTGCCAAAAATGGTGTTGCAGAATTATTAAAGCGAGGTTGTGTAAATATTGCACATCTTGCCGGATACCAGCACGTAAACATTGGAAAGGAAAGACTTCTTGGGTACAAAGAAGCGTTATCTGAAAATGGTAGTAAACCGGTAATGGATATGGTTGTCGAGGGTGGTTTTGATGAGGAAGCAGGTTACTATGGTTTTAAGACCTTGCTAAAAAGGAGAATTGTTCCGGATGGTCTGTTTACAGTTACGTATCCGGTTGGACTTGGTGCATACATGGCAATGCAGGAGATTGCTCCGGAGCTGATGGACGACATAAAGATGCTGGCATTTGGTGATAGCGGGATACGAGGTGCGGTGCCATATCCACAGTACTATATTGACCAGCCAGCCCTGGAAATGGGGAAAAAAGCAGCCGAGCTACTTATAAATGAAATAGAAGGAAAAATTATGGCATGTGACCACATTGAGTATATTGAAAGTAAATTCCTGGAAACGGGATGGGATTTTTAGATTGATTGCAGTTTATTAAAACAATTTTAAAAATAATTTGACATTGCGCTGTTGGTGTTTTAAATTTTAGTTACCGTTTAAGCTTTGTGGGTATATCCAGCAATTTCCATGATATTTTTCTCTTTTAACCTGTAACAATAAAAGCAAGATCATCCAGGTTTTCGTCCCTGTGACCCGGATGTTACATACTGCATATAGGAAGTGGGCTGTTTTTGTGAAACTCACACTTGTTAACCTTTTCACAAATGCAGTAAACTTCAGGCAACTTGCTTCCAGCCTGATTACCTTAACCGGTAATCAGGCTTTTTTTTGGTGCGCCCGGCAGGAGGAAGCATTAGCCGAACGGCAAGAGTGTCCACCGCGAGGTGGAGTGGACCCCAAAAACAGGACACTTGGTTAAGCACACATGTTTAAGGGTTGATGTTTGATTTCAAAATTTTCCGGACTACTGCCATCCAGCCAGGAATGAGGTCGTTGCCGGTTTTAAAATACAGCATTGTACTCAAATACTTCGTTGCTTTTTGATGATAATTCATCGTGGCATACAGATCCGACTCTTTCTTCAATGAAGCAAAGAAGCTCTTCACCGGACTGTTGTCCCAGCAATCTCCCTTTCGGGACATACTTGCAATCAGTTCGCTGGGATATCGGCCACCGGTGCGATTTATGGAAAGTCGCCTGGGTCCAGGCGACTTTCCAACCCTGCAAAAAATACCATCAACTAATTCATATAAATCCTTAGTTTTAAACATTGCTAGTTAAGGGAAGCTTTCAAATCGACCGGTTCACGTGACGGTATGATGTCCATTCCTGTCGGTGTTGCCGCCCGGATAAGTGTAGAATCCGGAGACCTGGTAAATATTGCAAATTTGACGTCCCTGCAATCTCAGGCCCGCCGGCCGAGGATGTGATTTTTACTACCCGGAAGATGGCCCGCCTGGGCCAACACCATTTTTGAGGGCCGCACTCCGGATTTTTGGAATGTCATGAGGGAGACGGGAAAGGTGGAACATGACTCGGAATGTGAATATTCTCCTTATTAGTTGGTAGTTGCTTGTTCAATGCCGCTGCCAAAAAACAGAGCATTGGCAAACAACTTGTTGGTTCCAAACCAAAAACCCCGGAAGTTGGGATTGTCCGGCATGAGTATGACTTTTCCGGATCCGAATGAACTTATTGCAACTCCGGTAGATTCGGGAAGAAGTTCCATATTTTTTTCAGAAACATATCCGCTAAGCAAAGGCTCGGATGTATAGCGTACCGGACTGGCATAAGGATTGTCAGTTGGCTCAATAAAAATCCTGCTGTTTCGGAATACCGGAAGGGTGTTTCGGCTGTACCCGTAGAGCAGGGGATGGGTTAAATCCACCTGTGTTTCAAAGATGGTGCCTCCGATAACCAGGGCGCCACGCTCGGTTGATTCCTCAATGTAAGGGGGGAAGTCTCCTTTTTCAGTCAAACGAAGATGTGTTTCCCTAAAATCAATATCAGCCAGTTTGTTAGTAACTGCCCATCTTGTCGCATTTTTGATGGTGATGAGATTGCCCCCGTTATATACCCATTTTTTGATGGAATTGACGGTTTGGCTGCATATATCGTTATAGTTTCCGTTGACCATGACGATGTTATTATAGCGGGACAGATCGGTATTATTTATGTCTTTTTTATCAATGAGAGTGTGATGCATTTTGTATCGCTGATCCAGTAGATGCCATACTTCTCCGGCTTCATGCATATTGATACCGTCTCCAACTATGATCATTGTTGAAGGTTTTTCCATTGAAATAAAGTTGCGGCTTCCCAGATCAACCCCATCCGTTGACAACCCGGTTTCAACAGTATGAATCACAATTCCATCTTCTTCGGCTATCTTTTCCATAACCTTGTGAATTTCACCGGCAATGGACGTGTCCTGAATTCCCATATTGGCCATAATCGTACCATAATCAAAGCCATGTACCCCGTTTTGGGTGCCAATGCGAAAAGGTCTTTTGGCGGCTTTCAACCGTGCCCCTGCATCAAGCAGTCGATAGGCGGCTCTTGGTGCATAATATCCATGCCATTCGAACAGATAGGCATAAGGACTTTCATCCCCTTTCAGTTCTCCTTGTGGAAAAAAAGGGTCTGCAACTCTGCCACCAAGCAAATCTTCCCTGAAATTTCTACTGAACAAACCACCCTGCTTCAATTCGACATAGTCCATGTTAAATGCATGAGGCAGTGTCCAGGTGGAAACATCATAAAAGAGACTGTCGGTGAATTCATGATGCTCCATGAACAACCCCTTGATGTACGTATACTGCGGCTGTTCAAGTGGTACGATATACGCCCAATCGGGGTGAAATGTCAATCCATCCTGTTCAATTTCTTCCGACAAGTGATAAACATCGATATTATGGTGATCAAGAATGTCAATCAGATGATAATTACGTGCCGGATCCTTTTCACAGCCAAAGACATATGCTGAAATATCGTCATTCCGGGCATTTTCAAGAGCATTAACGTAGAAATCCCGCATATGGCTGAGGAGTTTAACACGATTTTCATGTGAACCTTCAATCGTTGACAGTGTTGTTACAAACTGGTTTCGGATGGCGACCGGGAAGCTGACTTTCCCATGCTGGCTGTCCTGAAGATGACCGCGTGCACTGGGCTGTTCAAATAATATTCCGATCGTTCCATGTAAATCGGGATAAGTGGAGCCTTTGCCGAGATAGTAGTTGTCAAACCCCTCTTTAGTCCAATATAACTGGTTGTATTCATCCAGATATGAGGCATGGTACTTTGCAAGTTTACTGATTATTTCAACGGTTTGTTCAGGTATGAGAGGGTTTTCACGTGCCGGAACACCGGGCTGGAAAAAGTACGTGTTTTGCGTGCCCATTTCGTGATGATCAGTAAGCACATTGGGCTTCCATTGTTGATACATTTTAATCCGGCCCCGACTTTCCGGGTGAACAACAGGCATCCAGTCGCGGTTGAGGTCAAACCAGTAATGGTTCGTTCTTCCACCAGGCCATGCTTCATTGTGTTCACGGTTCATGGGATCTCCATCCATCACACTGCTGCGGTGGGAATTTACCCAGCTTGCAAAACGATTCAGTCCATCGGGATTGAGTACCGGGTCTATCAAAATTACACTTTCCTCAAGAAGACGATCGATTTTTTCTCCTTCTGCAGCGGCCAGATAGTAGACAGCCAGCATGGAGGTGCTGGCCCCGCTGGGCTCATTTCCGTGTACGCTATAACCGAGCCAGGTTAGAACCGGCATTTGCTCAAGAACCAAATCCTGTGACTGCTCCGGGTGTGTAAGTTTAATATGATTTTGCCGGATTTCTTCCAGATTAACGATATTACCTGGTGAACTTACTTTGAGTAACACCAGTGGTCGGTGTTCATAAGTTCGCGCATATTCCTGGATTTCAACTCTATCGGATGCTGCAGCTACTTTATGCATATATTGTATGATCAAAGCATGATCAGGATGCTGTTCACCAATTTCATATCCCAGAATTTCCGATGGTGTGGGAATACCCGCATTATATGTAACATCATCCGGCAGGTAATCGGATAATGATTGTGCCTGACCAGCACCGACTGCGAAAAGTGTTAAAAAAGTAGTGATAAATGCTTTTCGGAAGTTCATTGATTTGGTGATTGATTAGTGGGAGTACAATTTTTGGATGAAATGCGTGCAAAACAGCTACCGGTGAATCAGTAATGACGCAACGTGCCCCACTACCCAAGACTTCCGGATCACTATTATGAAAGTAAGGTCCGGACGTTTCTTCGGGTGAATCCTGTTGCTGTCCGTTTCCAGGGTCTATGCATCCCGCTCACATTTAAAGATACAATCTATTGTTAACCGGTAACTTGAACATATTAAACCAATGATATTGAAAATTATTTAACATGCAAATGGTTTTCTGTTTAACTTTTAATTAGTGGTGAGCTGACTTGTAAAAAAGAGGGCGTTTCTGGGTTACTCGGTAACGATGCACCACAAGACGCGGCTGAAGATCGTCGCCGGATCTGTGCGACGATTCCGGGGAAAACTCGGGGTGGATTTTTGAAAGCGCAATAATGAATATTGATTTTCACAGCTGTCCAAAACGTTTCAAGATATTCAAATTCTCTATGATTAGGTACATTTAGGACAGATTATTCGTCTTTTCCAAAATCAATCCCCCCAATGAAACAATGTTATT
>SLKA01000052.1 GCA_007134845.1 Balneolales bacterium | reverse complement strand
TTGCTTTCGGCACAGCCACCATGCAGCCTGTGCTCTACAATATCTCCACGGCGCTCGGGATGGTCATCATTGGCTTCACCGTCGCCCGCTACTACCGGCAGAAGCAGGTCCACACCGTCAGTGAAATGCTGGAGATGCTTTTCGGCTACCGGGCCCGGGCCATCTCGGCGGTGGCGTTCCTGCTGGCCTACGTCACGCTGGCATTCGTGCAGCTGCAGACCTGCGCCAGCGTGCTCTCGGGCATGTTCGGGCTCACCTGGCTCAATGCCATCCTGCTTTCGGCACTGGTCATCACCATCTACACCTACTACGGAGGGATGCACGCCCTGGCCCTGACGGGCATCATCCACGTGGTCGTGATGTTCCTGGGCGTCGGCATTGCGGCGGGAATCGGACTGGTGGATGTGAGCGGTCCGGCCGCACTTCGCGCCGAACTCATCCTGCTCGGTGCCCCGGAAAACCTGTACAATCCGTTCAGCGGGGGGATCGGCTTCGCCTGGAGCCTGATCCTCGGCGGGGTGCTCGGCGGCATGGCGGGACAGGCCAGCATCCAGCCGATCTTTGCCGCCCATTCGGCATCAGTGGCGCGCAAGGCGGCCGTGCTCTCGGCGCTGATCATCGCCCCGTTCGGCATTCTCGTGGCCCTGCTCGGACTCATCGCCCGCACCGGCCGCTACTTCGATACGCAGCCCTACCTGCAGGATCCGCAGATGATGAAGATGGTGCTGCCGACGCTCATGACCACCCCCGAATTCATCCACCCGGTACTCGGCGGCATGGCGCTGGCCGGAATCCTGGCGGCGATCCTGTCCACGGTCGGACCCGTCAACTTCGCCGTGGTTACCATCGTCACCAAAGATATCTACCACGGCCTGATCAACAAAACCGCCCCCGACGCCACCCTGATCGCCACCGCCCGCCGGATGGTGCTGCTGGTCAACGCGGTGACCATCCCGCTGGCCTACTACGGCACCGGCGCCATCCTCGATACCGCCTACATCTCCTACGGTGTGCGTGCCATAGGTGCGGTGGTGATCGTCATGGGCATCTACCTGCGCGGGTGGATACGGGTGGAGGGGGTGCGTTTCGCCTTTGTCGGGGGAACGGTTGCGCTGCTGCTGAACATCCTTCTCTCATGGGCCGGGTTCCCGACGCTGGAACACACCTACGCCGCCCTGGGAGCCGGACTGCTATTCATCCTGGTCGGCAACAGCTACGGCCGGCTGCGCGGCAGAGAGAATGTGATCACCGAAAGGCCCGAAGATACGTGATATCTTAAAACAGGATCAGCTTGAAAAGCAGGATCAGCCTGCTTCGGCTGAAGCAAGCGGTTGCGGCTGGCGGATCATGCAGTACTGGCGTATTTCGGTTCTGGGTGAGGTGATGGTTTTGACCAGTTCAAACCCGAATTTCCGGTACAGTCCCAGATTATAGGCATTGTGGGTTTCAATGATGAGAGGCACCTTTTCCGTGTCTGAGAACTCCAGGAGCGGTGTCACGAGCCGTCGGAAAGCACCCTGACCCCGCATGCTCTTGTCCACCGCCACAATTTTCAACCGGTAGTACCGGCCCTTGATAAACTCCTTTTCCCAGCTGAAACTCAGCACACTGCCGGTCTTCCTGCTGTTGGATAGCAGACGGCGGATGTCGCGGAAACCGAGCACGCGCAGTGAAACCAGGTAAATTTGCAGGATCAGCCGCCAGTCGTCCAGGCGGCTCGCGTCCCGGCTGTCCAGACCGATTAGAAAGGCGCCTGGATTGCCGTCAAGCAGCTGCAGCATGCCCGTGCGGATCGCATGCCGTGTATGGATGCGGCTGTGCACATCCATAAGTTCACCGGCCTTCTCCAGACCGTCCAGCACGGCCCGGTTCATGGGATCTTCCATGAAACTGTCGGCCATGACCCTGGCCACGGTATCAATGGTTTCTCTGTTGAATTCCACCATGACTCGCCACGTCATTAAATATTATCTTCAAGTGCAGAACAGCTTTCCATTAATTATAAGGCTAACCGCAGTAAGTAGGAATCAGCAGTCATGTAAAGGGTTGATTCGTCCGTGTCAAAAGCCACGTTTGAAATGAATTCGCCGGTTTTGACGATACCAAGCACGGTCGCATCCGGCGTGAAAATCCAGACTCCACCCGGACCTGTCGCAAAAATAATACCGTCGCTGTTCACTTTCATGCCATCCGGCAGTCCGGGCTCTTCACCCACATACTCTGTGACGTCATAAAAAAGACGCCCATTGGCAATATCGCCATTTTCCAGCACGTCATAGACCATCCAGATGGCACGGTCGGGATCCGAATTGGCCACATAAAGCAGACTTTCATCCGGTGAAAATGCCAGCCCGTTTGGCCTGCTCAGTTCATCCGTGAGCAGTGTCACGGTACCATCCGTATCCACCCGGAAAACACCCTGGAAATCCAGCTCTCTTGCCGGGTCGTCCTTGTAACCTTCGAGACCGTATGGGGGGTCGGTAAAATAGATACTTCCGTTGCTGTGCTGCACAAGATCGTTGGGGCTGTTAAACCGATTTCCACGGTAGGCACCTGCAATGGTCGTAAATTCCGGGGCGGGCTCGTCAAGTGGGGCATCCATTCTGGCAATTCTCCGGTCTCCATGCTGGCACAACAGCAGCTCACCATTTGGGCCGATAATGAGTCCGTTTGAGCCGAGTCCCCCGCCTCTTTCCACCGAACCCGTATAACCTGACGGCTGGAGATACGGAACAACCCCGTTCTCCTCCGACCATTGATAAATCACATTCATGGGAACATCAGAGAACAACAAAAATCCATGCTCATACACCCATACGGGGCCCTCAGACCAATCAAAATCTTCACCGATAATTTCCGGCAGGTTGGCCGGATTCAGAACGGATTCGAGTTCATCATCGTGTTTTTCGATGGATCCGAGCGTATGAACAGAGCGATCACCCGGTTCATTTGTTTGGGGTGATTCACCACAATGATTCAACATGATCAGCATCAGGGGATATGCCAAAATCGTCACGATTCTTTTCATTATCGCACCTTCGGATTTTACATGGGATGTATCGACGCCACGCTATTTTATCAGCGTCATCTGACCGGTTTTTGTCTGTCCGGCCGCTTCAAGACGGTAGTAGTAGGTGCCGCTGGCCGCGTTGGCTTCCCATCGCGCTGTGTAATTCCCTGCCGGCATGGGCTGGTCGATCAGGGTCTGGACCATCCGTCCCTGGACATCATATACAGCCAGTTTTACCGGACTGTTGGCCAGTTCTGCAGGAATCCGGAAGGCGATGGTAGTGCCGCTGTTGAATGGGTTCGGGTAGTTTTGACGAAGTACTATTTCACCGGCCGACTCGGAAAATCCGGTCCGGTCTTCCTGGTCGGCTGACACCACATGATTCCTGTTATCATAATAGAACTCACCGGAGTCAAACAGGTAGCTGTTAACGAATTCCGGCCGCAGCGCCGGCTCGTTCTCGAACATGCCGACCCACTCCTCGTCCGTCAGCCGCTTGAAGTTGACGCTGACATGCTCGTAGTAACTCATCACCGGTCCAACAAACGCATAGGTGTTGCCGTCGCCCAGCCGGGCTGTAAGTATGGCCAGGTTCAGGGGCCCGGTACCCACATGGTAAACCCAGCCGACCCGATTTCCAACTTCATCGAAGGGCGAAGTGTGCACATCCGCCACTACATAATCTTTTTCCAGCGCTCCATCCTCCCCGGTAAAATAGAGGTCTTTGTACCAGCCGGTTATTTGGATACCGCAAACGTTGGATTCATGGAGCATTTCTTTGAGAAAGGCCTTTTCATCCGGCGATGTATCGATACCATCGATCTGTTTTTGAGCGATGGGCCCGAGTTTTCCCATCATCCTCTCCAGATTACGGAAATAATTCAGAATGCGGGATCGCATCCATCCATCATCCAGAATATCTTCAAATGATTGCTGTGCATTCACAGCCAGCAGATGCATGGCACGGAAGAACTGTGGTACCGGTTCGACGTAGCTGTGCGGATATTCACAGACAGGCCCGACTGAATAGGACTGCTTGCCGTAGAGCAGATTGTCGTGACGCAGCTGAGCCCATGAGGCAAGCTGGGTGGTCATCGTTTTCCGGCTCCATGCTTTGGTCTGCATGAACTCCGGAAGCTCCGATCGTTTGGGCTGGTTGAACCGGTTGGATGGATCTCCGTATTGTGACGGACGGTCCTGGCGCGGATTGAGCTTTCGTATCGCATTGAGCCACATATTGAAGAAGGAAGTCTGCCAGTATTCGTGACCATAACTGTCTATGAGGTAGCGAAGTGCCGCAAGCTGCCGTTCGTATCCATAATAATTCAACTCCTCTTCAAGGAGCCCGATTGCGTCATTATTTCCCAGTGCAAACAAGACGTCTGCACTTTTGGGAAGCATTCGGTTCGGATTGGCCACGTTGTCATAAACTACACTTCCCATCACAAACGAATCGATGATGAATCGCTGTCCCAGTAGCAGAAATGCCGAGGCCGGCTCGACTTTTTCCGGTGATGTGGGGTCGGTACGCAGGATTTGTGAGAGGATGCGCTGGGATGCGAACGACGCCTGTTCAAGGTTGCTGCGAAATGCGAGGTAGACATCCATATCCTCCAGAGCTCCGGCATGTTCAAATTCTGTGCGCTGTTGCAGCTGATCAAGGTGATCCGGGGTTACGTTATCGGATTCGCCGGCCAGAAACGTGATCAATCGGTCCATTTGTTCCAGAATCCGGACCAGTTCCGGCTTTTCGAGGGCTTCCCGGATCAGATAGGCATTGATGGTCTGGCGCCGGGCGATCCGGTTGCGTTCTTCTTCGGATAACATGTTATACCGCATTGATTGCGGCAGGATGAGGTACAATTCGGTGCGACCGAGCCACATCATGGCCTGGAAATAACGGGTAAGCTGCTCGGTCTGTGTGTAATGTCCCCGCGGGGTGAACTGACTGAAATCGATATCTCTGGGTACGTGGGAAAATAGCGGGTACTCGGCCATTGTCCTGTTGTCGATCAATGTCATCAGCCCGGTCACTTCCTCCTCATTTTGCCGGAAGTAGGGTGTTGCTGTTTCCCCGAGCAACAGGCGGGGAATGGTGAGGTATAGATCAAGGTCAAGAAGGCTTCGCTTCATGATGTCGCTGTCACCATAACGCGCATCGAGCTGTGCGAGCTGCTGGTGTAAACCGCCGAGCAGCATTTCAAGCCGGGGCTTGAGCTCGTGGTGCTCCAGATTCATCAGAATCTCGGAATAGGACATGTGAAGAGCGTGCAGAATGGCATCACTGGAGAGATATACCGGGAGATCACGCTTGTAAATGGTGAAAAATGCCTCACCGAAACTTTTGTAGCGGATCCGGTCGGTCACCAGAAAACGGTGCCTTTCGAGCAGCCCGACCTCCTGCGTATTCAGTCGGTAATAACGCTGCACAGTGTCAGCGTACAGGGCATCTTTGAACCGTACGGGCGATTCGCTCAGAAGGTCATCAGCGGGATACAGCTCAAGAAGTCCGTCAAACGAAAGATTCTGATGTTGGTCCAGAAACAGCTGATAGGCTTCCAGGTCAAATTCCGTGGTTTGCTGCGCGTGCATCTGGGGCGGAGTTGCAAGTGCACACAGGAGAAGGGCGAGGATTGGAATTACAGTTTTCATGACTACTGAGATTAAGGTCAGACAACATGCAACTGCTTGATATTCAATTTATTAAAACTGCAAAAGTAAAGCAAGAGGGAGGACGGCAATTAATGTGTCCAGGGCTGCATATCCGGCGTTATTTGAAGAAAAGATTGAGGTCCAGTACCACAGAATTGAGAAAATAGGTATTGAAGCCGATGGTGAAAATCAGAATTCCGTAGAGGGCGTGTTCAATGGAAACAGCCAACAGCGATTTGGACTCCGCATACGTGCGTGCGAAGAGATATCCGGCTCCATAGGTGAGAAAAATGGCCGGATAATTACCGAATATGATGTGCAGGTAGCCAAAACTCAGGGCATTGACGTGAATCATGAACCGCTGCTTGGGGAATATCGCATCGTAACGGTGGAAGACAAATGCGCGGTAAATGATCTCCTGTGGATAGACTGAAAACAGTGGATAGGCTATTACCACAAATAGCCAGGCATTGAAGTCATTTCGGACCATGTTGAAGAGTTGATCGGGTTCCAGCATCAGGATAATGATGGTCAGAAAAACAGCCGCCGGTATAAACCGTAACAGTATACTCCGCAATGATTTTCGAAGGCCTTGTGTATTCCAGAGTTTTTTACGGTTGAAGCGCTTGTCGCGCCAGAGCAGAAAGGCACAGAGCAGCGTGAAGCCCAGCAGTATTCCGATCTTTGAAAAAGGCATCAGATCATAGAATACAAGGGCCGGAATGGCCAGGAACAACAGGATGAATTCCAGACCAAGATACACCTTCCTTGCAGTGCGGATACGGGATGTCCAGCCTATGTAGCGAATTTCCGGATCGAAGTATCGATAAGCCATGGACATAATGTAATAAGAAATTATAAAATGCGGCTATGGTGGTATAAGCCTTAGACGTACCGGATGCAACCTGTTACAGCAATCGTCGCAGCAGGTTGACCGCTATGGTGAGCAGAATGCTCAGCAGAATCATGGTGGTTATGGGGATGTAGATGCGGGTGGATCCCGACTCGTAGCGAATATCCCCGGGAAGCCGTCCCAGCCAGTGCATCAGCCCGGGAAACAGTTGCAGGATAATGCCGATGATCACAAAAATAATGCCGGTAAGGATGATGTAGCGTGCCATATCGATCTTATTTCAGCATCGGTTCCAGTATATCCCACACATTGCCTGCAATGATCCGGTGTCCCTCTGCGGTTGGATGAATGCCATCCGCTTGATTGAGGTCAGGCTCGCCGGCCACATCTTCGAGAATGAATGGCATGAAGGTTACCTCGTTGGACGCAGCCAGATCCCTGAACAATTGACGAAACTCCAGAGTATATTCATCGCCCATGTTGGGGGGCGCTTCCATGCCGGTCAGAACGATCCGGACATCCGGCCGTTTTTTAAATATTTTGTCTATGATGCCCTGAAGGTTCTCCCGGGTATGATCCGGATCCATTCCGCGCAAACCGTCATTGGCGCCAAGTTCCAGCACAAAGATGTCAAATGGTCGCTGAAGGATCCAGTCAACCCGACGTAGTCCGCCGGCTGATGTCTCACCGCTCACCCCCGCATTTACAACTTCTACCTCATATCCCAGTGAATCGGCTTTCGCACCAATCAGGGCCGGAAAGGCCTGCTCGATGTCGAGTCCATAGCCGGCAGTGATGCTGTCACCGAAAAAGAGTATGGTGATTCCGACTGCGTCAATAATGTCAGGGGCAGGGGCTGAATTGTCAGGACCAGGGACTGTATTATTTGGGACAGGTGCTGCACTCGCAGGATCAGCAGCAAGGGATGCATCAGCATGACCGGCAGATATCATCAAAATCATGAGACAGGAAAAAAGCAGTGTGGCCGAATATGTGTTCATGGATTCATTGGATTAATAATTCATCATTTTGGATTAATAATTCATCATTTTCGTAAAAAATATCCTCTTCAGCAACGAATTTTTCAGAAAATTAGTTTTAAAACAAATGAACAGCCTGACCGTATGCATGTAATGGTCCTCACCTTGTTATAGTTATATCTGTACCCATGCTCATAGTAAAACAGCTGACAAAAACATATCAGAGCGGCAGCCGCCCGCTCACCGTGCTCAACCGGGTTTCGTTCGGGATTGAGCCGGGTACCATTTGTGCGATCGTAGGACCCTCGGGCAGCGGTAAAACCACACTGCTTGGTTTATGTGCAGGACTCGATCAGGCTACATCCGGAGAAGTCTATCTTAAAGGACATGCCTTGCAGCAGCTTGACGAAGAGCGTCTTGCGTTCATACGCAACCGGCACATCGGATTCATCTTCCAGTCATTTCAATTAATTCCCACGCTCACCGCGCTTGAAAACGTAATGGTCCCGGTGGAATTGCGTGGTGTTGCATATGATGATGTTGCCGGTAAAGCCGAGCATTTGCTTGGTGAAGTGGGACTCGCCGGACGCATTCACCATTATCCCGCACAGCTTTCCGGCGGGGAGCAGCAGCGCGTCGGCATTGCCCGGGCCTTTATTCACAAGCCTGACATCCTGTTCGCCGATGAACCGACCGGAAACCTTGATTCGGAGACCGGAGAGCAGATTGAGGATATCCTTTTTGAACTGAATCGCAAGGAGGGGACGACGCTGGTCATTGTGACACATGATCCTGACCTGGCTGGCCGATGCGACCGTGTGATCCGGTTGAAAGGGGGAGAGATAGCCTCCGATTCGGCTTCAGCACCTTCTTCGGCGTTATCGCAGGAAGTTCCGGAAACAAGCAGTAAAACATCGGTATCCTGATGAACCTCCTGCCCGACCTGTTCAGTATGAAGACCGCATGGCGGGATGCGCGTTCGCAGCTTGGCAGCCTGCTCCTGTATTGCGGCGGCATTGTCGCGGGTGTTGCGGCACTTGTTGCGATCCTGTCATTTCGCAGTGATGTACTGCTGACGGTCAACGACCAGGCCAAAGAATTGCTGGGTGCCGATCTGGAAATTAGTCAGAATGAACCCTACAATTCCCGGCTTCAAAGTGTGATCGATTCAATCGGAGGAGAACAGGCACGTTCCATTGAATTTTCTTCCATGGTGCTCTTCCGGGTTTCCGGTGACCGGCCCGGCACAGGACCATCGGCCGATCATGAAGCGGCAGATCGCCCTGCAAGCGGTACAGAGGCCACCCGGCTTTCACAAATACGTGCAATTGAAGGCGGATTCCCTTTTTATGGCGAAATCAAAACCCTGCCGCCGGGCGCCGCATTGGAATACCAGGCAGCGGGCACAGCGCTAGTAGACCGGCCTGTAATGAACCAGTTTGGTTTGCAGGTTGGTGACTCGATTCGGGTAGGCAGTGAGTGGCTTCAGATCTCAGGCATTATCCTGGAAGTACCCGGAGAATCGGCTGCTTTTTCGCTTATCGGTCCGCGGGTAATTGTCCCGCGGAATGTCATTGAAGGAACGAATCTGCTCGACCGCGGCAGCCGGGTGCAATATAAAACGTGGTTCCGGTTTGGAGGGGATGGAGGTAACGACCTCGTTGACGGGACCAGGACGCATCCCTCTGACGAAGTGCATATGCAGGAGCTGGCCTCGGTGATTCGGGATGCCGTTCTGGACCGGCGTATCAGTGTCACCACAGTCGCCTCCCGAAAAGAGGATTTTGCTCAAGTCATTGACCTGCTTGCAAAATTTCTTGGAATGGTCGGTTTTATCGCACTCATGCTCGGTGCACTGGGCGTTGCAAGCGCGGTCTATGTTTACATCAAGCGAAAGAGTACGACAGTCGCGACACTGCGCTGCCTTGGAGCTTCATCAAAACAGACACTTTACATCTTCGGCTTGCAAATCGCCGGACTCGGACTGGCAGGTTCATTCGCCGGTTCTCTTGGCGGACTGCTGGTACAGCGTTTTTTACCACTGTTTTTCAGCGACTTCCTGCCATTTGATCTGATTCAGCAAATTTCCATACCCGCACTGCTGCTCGGTTTTCTTACGGGTGTCATAGTCAGCTTTGCCCTCGCAGTGCTGCCGCTGCTAAGCATCACAAATATCCCGCCGCTGCTTACGATCCGCGCAACTGATTTTTCACCTCTTGCGCATGTGCCGAAACGGATCAAGGTATCAGCCGGCCTAGCCATCATTCTTCTGCTCATGGTGATACTTACTGTCCTGCTGGAAAGCTTTTTTGCAGCTTCCCTGTTTGTCGCCGGTATCCTCGCATCTCTCCTTATCCTTCTTGGAACTTCCATGCTGTTCGTTCGTCTGGCCAGGATGCTTCGCCTGAAATCATTTTCCTACATTTGGCGTCAGGGTATTGCCAATATGTTCCGGCCGAACAACCAGACCGCTGTACTGGTAACCACGCTCGGGATGGGTATGCTGCTGATCGGTTCCATGTATCTTTCCCAGGAAATGATCCTGCAGCGGATCGAGTTTCAGACTGGCGGAAATCAGCCCAACCTGATTTTTTATGACATTCAGCACGATCAAACAGATGATGTGCAGGAAATTGCTGAACGAAATGGAGCGAAAGTCCTTGAAAATGTGCCGATTGTCTCCATGCGTCTTACGCACCTTAACAATCAGCCGGTGCGGGAAATCCGTCGTGATACCGCAAGAACGGCGGGCACCTGGGCGCTGACGCGTGAATACCGGATCACCTACCGCGAAGAGCTCAATGATGCCGAAACCATCCGTGAGGGAGAATGGGTCGGCCGTTCGGAAGAAATCGGATCGGATGTCATTGTGCCGGTTTCGCTTGAATATCGCCTGGCAGAAGATCTGGATGTCGGACTCGATGACAGGCTGACATTCGACGTGCAGGGGGTTCCGGTTGAAA
Source organism: Balneolales bacterium (assembly GCA_007134845.1). Taxonomy (GTDB): domain Bacteria; phylum Bacteroidota; class Rhodothermia; order Balneolales; family Natronogracilivirgulaceae; genus SKNL01. The sequence continues at coordinate 26,953 of SLKA01000052.1, read as the reverse complement.
CCCGTGTGGCATCCATTCGTGATGTTGATTTTCAACGGCCGGAGCCCAATTTTTTCGTACTGTTTCCTGCAGGTGTGCTCGAACCTGCTCCCCAGTTTTATGCCATGTCCTTGCGGGTTCCTGACAAGGAAAGTATTGTCCGGCTTCAGCAGGAGATGGTCCGGGCCCATCCCAACATATCGGCCATTGATGTCGGACTGGTTCTGGAGAGTGTGCAGGCATTCCTCGATAAAGTGGCCATAGCCGTTCAGTTCATGGCATTGTTCAGTATTCTGACCGGACTTATCGTTCTTGCCAGTGCCATTGCTATCAGCCGGTTTCAAAGAATCCGGGAATCGGTGCTGCTGCGAACCATCGGGGCCTCACGGCGTCAGATCAGCGGTATCCAGTTTGTCGAATACCTGTGGCTGGGTACACTGGCTTGTCTGACCGGCACGCTGCTCGCTATCGTTGCCGGCTGGCTGCTTGCATGGTTTTTCTTTGATCTTGTCTTTGTTCCAGATATGCTGGCACTTGTGATTGCCTCTTTTGTTGTGATCGGTCTAACCATCGCAGTCGGATTCCTGAATTTTCTTGGTGTCTTGCGCAGCAAACCACTGGAAATTTTACGGGCGGAAGGATAGAGCATGGCAGAATCACCGATGAAGGGCGTCCCTGTTGTTCTGGAGAACCGGCAGTGAATCCTGTCAACCGGGAAAAGTGCCGCACCTTGGTTCGGAAGTGCATTAATCAGCTAAATAAATTACCTTGAGATAGTACCCGGACCGCAGATTACGTTGATCAGCAATCCACACACACAAAGGACAATCTAAAAAGGAATATCAATATAAAGGACTGCCTATTGAAGGCAAGTCACAAAGGACAACCCACTAAGGAATACCTATAAAGGACTGCACAAATGAACTATTGGAAATGGCAGGTGAGCTGGTTTCTCGCGGGTGTGGCAGTTGTTTCGTTGCTCTTTTTGGGAGTCAGCATGCATGTGTCTGCTGATGATGAGCCCGCCGATGCATGGAACCCGGATATTGGTGAAGAGCTTGCACCCTGTGGAGATACCGAATCCGATGACCAGGATTTTGGCGATATCTTCGTTCCCTGCGGAGATATTGCAGATGATCCTGGTGCTGCCGCTGATGCTGATGGTGATGCTACTGAACCGGAAGAAGTCGAAGGTCAATCAGATGACGGACGCATTTCAGAACAGGACGTGCCAGTCAGTCCACAGACTGTGGCCGAAGCGCAAAAACTGTTCGGCCTTTCGTTTGATGAGGCCCAGCGTGACTCAATGATGGATGGCCTGCGTTCCAATCTCGAAAATTACAAGGGACTCCGCAATCTGGAAATAGGTAATGATGTGATGCCGGCTCTGCAGTTCAATCCGCTGGTCACCGGTCGTCAGCCGGATTTGGAACAGCGTCCAATCGATTGGAAATTGCCCGAATCGGTTGAGCTGCCGGAGCACCGGGAGGAACTCGCCTTTTATCCGATTGAAAAGCTGTCTGTATTGATCCGTGACCGCAAAATCAGTTCACTGGAGCTTACCGAACTCTATCTTGACCGCATCCGGCGGTATGATGAACAACTCAAAACGGTCGTTTCACTGACACCCGATCTGGCTCGCCGCCAGGCACGTCAGGCTGATGAGGAACTGGCTCAGGGTATCTATCGCGGTCCGCTGCATGGTATTCCGTATGGAACCAAGGATCTGCTGGCGCTGGAAGGCTATCCGGTGACCTGGGGATCGGTGCCGTATCGCGATCAGACAATCGATGAGACGGCCGTGGTGATCCGGAAACTGGATGAGGCCGGCGCAGTGCATCTCGCCAAATTGTCGCTGGGAGAGCTGGCCTGGGGGGATGTATGGTTTGGTGGGATGACGCGCACGCCCTGGAATACAGATTTTGGCAGCAGCGGATCAAGTGCAGGACCGGCTTCGGCAGCAGCGGCCGGACTCGTGGCGTTTTCCATCGGATCGGAAACGCTGGGTTCCATTGTATCGCCTTCGACCAGAAACGGTGTGACCGGACTGCGCCCGACCTACGACCGGGTCAGTCGCCAGGGCGCCATGACATTGAGCTGGAGTATGGACAAGATCGGACCGATTACCCGGTCTGCGCATGATGCCGCATTGGTTTTCGCAGCTATTCACGGTCCCCCGAATATACCGCAACCGGGAAGATCGCAACCAGAGATACCACAACCAGGAATATCGCAACTGGGAAGATCGCATTCCGAGCATTCGCATGAAGTAGGAAGTGGCCCTGCCGGTGGGTGGGAGCTCTCTGGTGTTTATGACCTGCCATTCAACTATGATCCCGATTTTGACTTTGCACGTCTGAAAATCGGCTATGAAAAGGCGGCATTGGAATCGGAGTATCCATACAGCAGTTATGATGCAGAAGTGCTTCGTGTACTGGAATCGCTGGGTGCTGAGCTGGTGCCGGTTACACTTCCGGAAATGCCATATACCGCACTGCGTATGATCCTGAGTGTTGAGGCCGCAGCCGCTTTTGATGAACTCACACGCTCGGGCCGGGATACGCTGATGGTCCGCCAGATCAAAAATGCCTGGCCGAACGTCTTTCGGACAGCACGGTTTGTACCCGCTGTCGAATATATTCAGGCGAACCGGGTACGCACACTTCTGATGCACCAGATGAATGAGGCGATCAGCGGGGTGGATGTGTACGTGACTCCGTCATTTGCCGGCAACAATCTGCTGATCACCAACCTGACAGGTCATCCAACCGTGGTCGTGCCCACCGGATTCGATCCCGAAACAGGGCTGCCGGCCAGTATCACATTCAGCGGTCATCTGTTTGATGAGGGGACGGTTCTGGCGCTGGCCCGGGCTTATCAATCCGTGACGGATCACCATCAGAAGGTTCCTCCGGGGTTCCTGGAAAAGGCAGCCGATGACTAATCTGCAGCATGACGAAATCATAGACAACATGGGCGGTCATTGCCGCCACAAGTCCTGCCCATTCGAAAAGCAGCCCCAGACCGACACTCAGGCTGAACATCATCACTCCGAAAAGAATGTGCCGTAGTGATTTGAATTTGAAATACCCGTGCATTCCCACGAAAATGAGGGACGTCAGCCAGATACCCAGCACGGGTTGCATCGCTCCCCTGAAAAACAATTCCTCCCCGACACCCGCAAAAAGCGAGATTTGTACTCGGTCGAATGGAGAGAATCGCATCTTCATCACCAAATCCACTATGGCATATTCCGCAAGAATTTCGGATATCGGAGTCCGCCATATCACCAGCGAGATAATGCCGGCCGAAACAATTCCAAAGGCCGCACCGGAGAGCAGCTGCCACGGCATGCCGAAACCGTGGGAGAACAGGGCTGCCACGGTTTCGGCATGAAAAAAATGAAGAACGGCCAGGGTGAGCGACAGGTAAATCACTGCCGATGCCAGCGAAAGCCATAATAAAGTGGTTCGTAACGCCATCAGGATTAAAAATGATCAGGTGAGTCACTATATTAGTGTGCGGAATTAGTGTGCTGACATGAGATGTGTCGATGATGTGTCAAAACCGTATTTTCCGAAACAGAATACCAAATAATCAACAAAAATGATTCGAATCAGGGAAATTAATCCGGATGATACCGGGGCGCTGGTGAAACTAGTGAAGCAGCTGGATCGCGAAACGGAATTCCTGTTGTATGAGACAGGAGAGCGTCCACTGGATGTGGACAAGTGGAGAGAGAATATCAGGGCCCTGAATTCACCGGAGTACGGCACGTTTTTCGTGGCAGAGTACGCAAGCAAAGGGGAAGAGTTAGCCATTGATGGTGCCGCGCATCACGAATCTGATGGCGAAGATTTGTCAGTGGAGGATATCGGATCCGGGGCAATGGCGGATGCTGTCGCAGATGATGATACGGTGCTGGCGGGATATCTGGAAGTGCGACGGTTGCCATGGAGGAAGGTGCGTCATCGCATATACCTTGTGATCGGCATTCTAAAGAAATTCAGAGGGATGGGGGTCGGGACCCGGCTTATGCAGGAAGCGGAAAACTGGGCCCGAAGAAATGATATTCAACGGCTCTATCTTACCGTGATTGCTGAAAACATGGCTGCTGTTCAGCTTTACCGCAAGATGGGGTATGAGACGGAAGGCTGGCATCCCGCATCCATGCGCATCGGTGACCGCTACGTCGATGAGCTGACGATGGGAAAGTGGCTGGAATAGAACTGCTAATAATTTTTTAAACAGGTTTTAAAATAGAATTTGAGTTTTGCCGATTATGTCCCTATGTTTAATGTTACCTTGAAGAGGTGCAAACGTCAGGTAACTATTGTGAGGTGCCGAATTCCGCAAGCCAGCGGAAGTGCCGATGACCGATAGCCAGGGGTTGTTTGCCGAAGCATTCCAAAACAGCGGCGTTGTGGAATGTTGGGACTTCGGGTTGAATCCCGGGTACTGTCACCCAAACTCTTGGCGGAGTTGGTCGTGAAGCGCTTTAAGCCCTTCTGAATGCCGGGCTCAGTATCAGCTTCACAGCCTTTCCCATTAGTCCGGTGCCGATTCCTGCTCTTCCTGGGAAATCATGCGCACGGTTTGAGGAATCCATGCCGTTGTGCATCGACATTGACAATTTGAATTATTACCGTGCGGAGAATTATCACAATCCCCGATCTTGTTCGCACCGGTATGGCGATCATCGAATTTGCTCCTTTGGGATGATTCGGTGATCGCAATTTTTTCCGAAAAGAAGGAAGATGTCCGGTCGTTATGTTTGATATTCACCTATGGTCTAAGCTTTGAGGGGAGCTGTTGATCGGTTGGTGTCCAGACGACCGGACATGTTTTTTGGTCGCGGCAGCCGTTTCATTGCTGCCCGGCTCCCTCGTTTTTTTGTTCCTTTACATACATCTGAATATAACCTGAAGAGGTGCAAACGTCAGGCAGCCATCGCGAGGTACCGGTTTCCGTCAAGGAAAAGCCAGTGACCGATGGCCATGGGACGATTTGCCGAAGTATTGCGGGATAACGGTATCCCTGCGATGCTGGGTCCAGTGGCTGAATCCCTGGAACTGTCACGAGGTCTCACCAGCGAGATGGTCGTGGAGCGCTTTAGGAGTGAATCCCATCTTCTTTTTAGCGATTCGCATCCGCCCGCCTTTCACGAAATCGCTTAGTGATACTTCCGCAGCACCTTTAAGGTTTCAGACCATCTGAATCGAAAAAAAAGTATCACAAATTATGAAAATAGCTTTGCTGGGAAATGGAAAAACCGGAAGCCATGTACTCTCCCTGACCCGGAATGTGCAAGGAACAGGTGTCACGGTGTTCAATCGTGAACATCCGCCGGAGCGCAGTGCGCTATCCGGACACGATGTCATCATCAGTTTTCTTCCCGGAGATGCATTTATGGCGTTCATCCCGGAAATTGTCGCATCCCGCGTGCCTGTGGTAACCGGCTCCACCGGTTTTGAATGGCCCGATGGCCGGGAAGCTTTTTCGAAACGACTCAGGAAGGAGGGTCTGGTCTGGGTGCATGCCAGTAATTTCAGCCTCGGAATGAATCTGATGCACGAAATGATCCGTGTCCTGAAAATGTCGGGTGAGCTTTATGATGACTACCGGTTTTCCCTGCACGAAGTGCATCACAGCGGGAAAAAGGACGCACCCAGCGGGACGGCGCTCTCCTGGAAGCAGTGGCTGGAGCAGCCAGTTGAGATTACATCCGAGCGGACAGGAAATGTTATTGGAGAGCATGCGCTTGCACTGGACACGCCCTTCGAACGCATTGCCATCTCTCACAGTGCCCTTGACAGACGCATTTTTGCATCAGGCGCCCTTTGGGCAGCCCGGCAGCTGCTTGAGGAAGACGCCATTGACGAACCGGGGCTTTACGATATGCGACAGCTTGCCCTTGGAATGATCAGAGATTCAATAGAAACCCGCCAAACCCAAAACACAAGATAATGCAGCAATACAATCTGAATAACCCCGTATGGACCGCAATGATCACGCCTCTGACCGCCTCGGGTCAGCCCGATTTGGCCAGCCTGGAAAAACTGCTTCGCGAACAGGAAGAGGCCGGAAACGGTATTCTCATCCTTGGCAGTACCGGCGAGGCACTCAATCTGGACCAGGCTGAGCGGCAGCTCATTGTGGAATTCACGACCTCACTGAACCTGAATGTCCCGGTTATGGCAGGAGTAGGCGGACACCATCTGCCTGATGTCATTTCCTGGCTTTGCTATCTGGAAACCAAAAAAATCGATGCCTATCTCATGGTGACTCCGCTCTACTCGAAACCGGGTCCGCAGGGGCAGTATCATTGGTTCACGACGCTGATGGATTTTGTAAGTCGTCCGGTGATGCTTTACAATATACCGGGACGAACGGGTGTTGCGCTGCATACGGATACGGTGCAGCGACTCCGGGATCACCGTAATTTCTGGGCGATCAAGGAAGCCAGTGGTTCGGTATCGGATTTCAGGGAATATGGTTCCGTGTCCGGAGATGCGCTTATGTACAGCGGAGATGATGTCATGCTTCCTGATTTTTCCCCGGTTGGTGCAGCAGGAGTGGTTTCTGTGGCCGGCAATCTCTGGCCGCAGGCTACGCGGCTTTACAGTGAGATGGCATTGGAAGGCAGTCTTGCCTCTGATGATATCGCATTCTGGAAGAAAGCAGCCGGATCGCTTTTTGTTGCTTCAAATCCGGTTCCCGCCAAAGCGGTGCTTGCCGCCGAGGGCCGGATCCGGACAGCTGAGGTTAAAATGCCGCTTCATAGTGATGATATGACATCACTTGATGAGGTGAGGGATATCTCGGATCAGGTAGGATCATGGTTCCGTACAAAAAGCCGCCGGCATGCGCGGAAAATATCAGCCCAGGCTGCAACATAAAAAGAAGTAATTTGTAAGTTTACATTATAAACTACATTAAAAGATATCGATAATCACCTAAGGTATAATCTGAAAACTAATTTGAAAACAATGACCGGATTGGAGCAAAAGAAGAGTGAATGGAAGGCCGTTCTGCGGGATCTCGAAGCGGGACGGGTGCGGAGTGCGACGCGAAAAAACGGAAAATGGAAAGCCAATGCCGGGGTCAAGGAGGCGATCCTTGCGGCATTTCGTGACGGCGTAATGATGGAATACGGTGAGTTTGTGGACAAGCACAACCTGTTGCCTCAGCATTTTACACTGGATCGCAAGGTGAGACTTGTTCCGGGCGGCACCTCCGTGCGATCTGGTTCCTACGTGGCGCCTGGAGTGATTATCATGCCGCCATCTTATGTCAATGTCGGTGCATTTGTGGATGCCGACACGATGATAGACTCGCATGTGCTGGTGGGCTCATGCGCACAAATCGGCAAGAGGGTGCATCTGTCGGCAGGAGTTCAAATTGGCGGTGTGCTGGAACCGGTCAATCAGTCGCCGGTTATTGTTGAAGACGATGCATTTATTGGTGCCGGGGCCGTGCTCGTTGAGGGAGTTCAGGTATCCCGCAGTGCTGTGATCGCTCCCGGGGTGATGCTCTCGCAGGGTGTGCCGGTGTACGACTGCGTGCATGAGCGCAAACTGGAGCGCGGTGAACCAATTCCGGAGCGGGCGGTGGTTGTTACGGGCAGCCGGCCGGTTTCAGACCGGCTTGCCTGGGCCAATAATTCCGGCTTTCAGCTGCAATGCGCTTTGATCATCAAGTACCGTGATGAAAAAAGTGATGCATCCCTTGAGCTGGAGGACGCCCTTCGATGACACCTGCTGATGCCACATTCATAAAGCCTGCCGATCGCATGCAATTGCTTCCGGAGTACGTCTTCGGGCGCTTGAATGCCGAAAAACAGCGCCGCCGCTCCGAAGGAATTGATATCATTGATTTCGGAATGGGAAACCCGGATATGCCGGCCTCGCGTGATGCGATTGACAAGATCAGGGATGTGCTCGATGATGAAAAGGCGCATCGTTATTCCAGGGCTGCCGGAATTCCTCATTTGCTGCGGGCTGTTTCGGATCATTACAAACAGGTGTACGGGGTTGATCTGGACTCCGAATCCGAAATCATCACCACCATTGGCAGTAAAGAGGGACTTTCGCACCTCTCACTGGCCCTGCTGGGTCCGGGTGATATATGTGCCGTTCCGGAACCGTATTTTCCGGTGCATATGTGGAGTGCCGTAATCGCAGGAGCTGCAGTTTGCACCATCCCTGTCACCGACGATGCCGGCGAAATGATCCTTTCTCTTGAAAAGCTTGATGAACGGCCGAAAGTCCTGTACCTCAATTATCCTCATAATCCCACCGGCAAAACCGTTGAATTGTCATTTTTCGAGCAGATGGTTTCATGGTGCCGGGATCACTCGGTGGTTTTGATCCATGACTTTGCCTACAAGGACATCACATTCGGTGGATATGAGGCTCCGAGTGTGATGCAGGTTCCCAGAGCAAAAGAGGTGGCCGTAGAGTTTTTCACCATGAGCAAATCATACAACATGGCCGGCTGGCGGTGTGGTTTTTGCCTGGGAAATAAGGAGATCATCGCCCTGCTTGCGCGCATCAAGGCCTTTTTTGACTATGGCATGTTCACTCCGATCCAGGTGGCCGCCATCATCTCCCTGAGGAAAGATCAGTCCGGGGTGAGAAAGCTCGCGCAGAAATACGAATTGCGGCGCGATGCGCTGCTTGACGGCCTGCGCCGCGCGGGATGGGAAGTTCCGGCGGGCAGGGGGGCCATGTTTGTCTGGGCACCGATTCCGGAGCCGTTCCGTGACATGGGTTCCTATCGGTTTGCCGAGTGGCTGCTGGATGAAGCGGAAGTACTGGTTACACCGGGTACGGGATTCGGAAGCGCCGGTGAGGGCTTTGTCCGGATGAGCCTGGTCGAGAACACGCATCGTATTCGTCAGGCCACGCGACAGATTCATCGTGCGATGAGAGCGTAATGCCGTATCAGATGCCTTTTAAGAGCCAAAGCCTGTAATACGATTGATCACCCAGTCCCCATGCGAAATGCCGTTTCGGCCTTGACGGAATGGCAGGGGATGCTTAACTTATATAAAAATTTATATACATGTGCAGGATCATCTCCCGGCGCATGCAGCATCCATCAATCTAAAACGGTTTAGCACCATGCCATTATACGAATATCGCTGCAGGGAATGTGGCGAAATCGCAGAGTTCCGGTCATCCATGGATAAAAAGCAGGAAATGGCAACGGCCCTGCGCTGTGAATCCTGTGAATCCGGTGATTTTGTTCAGGTCTTCAGCGGAATTGCCCTCACAAACGAATCCAAAAAATCGGCATCACCGCCGTCTCAGTCAGGAGGCGGATGCTGCCCCGGCGGCATGTGCAATCTGGGATAATCCATCATTCATCACATTTTTAAAAACAGATGACGCGAAATCTGATCGTTCTGATCCTGCTGCTGTTGCTGGTCAACAGTTGCAGCACCCTGCAGGGGCTTGTCGGTTACAAGCAGCCCGATGTCTATTACAGCGATGTAACTGTTGAAGGACTCACCCTTGAGCATATCGATCTGCTGTTTCATTTCGAGATTGACAATCCCAACCGGGTGGGCGTGAAGCTGGAGCAGTATACGTACGATCTGATGATCAATGACCGTAACTTTCTTTCCGGCAGCCACAAGCAGCAGCTCGAAATCGCCTCCCGCTCGAGTGGCGGCATTGCGCTTCCGTTGACCTTGTCCTACCGCGATATCTACGAGTCCTTCTCTTCGGTGGTTCACGCCGACAGCTTTTCGTACACATTGAAAACGGAAGTGGAAGTGGATATACCGGTGTACGGAAGGGCGATGGTGCCGGTCAAGGCTGAGGGAACACTGCCCAGGCTGCGTATGCCGGAGGTGGCCTTTTCCGGATTTGATGTCCATTCGCTCTCGCTGTCAGGGGTGGATATGACTCTGACAATCAATGTCAGAAATCCCAATCCCATGGGGATGAAACTGTCGGATCTCAACCTGGCCGCATCCATTAACGGTAATGAACTTGCTGACCTGATCGTGGGCGATCTGTCTGTGAATTCGGGCGCGACGGCAACGGTACCGGTCAGCTTCAGCATGGGTTTCATGAGTCTCGGGAGCGCCGCCATCGACATGCTTCGCGGCAACCAGAGGTTTGATTACGATATCAGGGGGGATGGATTGGTTCAGCTTGACCATCCGGCTTTCAGGGATATGAAGCGGATTCCATTTCACCTTACCGGCGATTATCGTATCGGCGACTGATGGCAACTGGCAGCGGATGCCAATATTCATATTCAGCTGATATCAACCAGTGATATCAATCAGTAACACAATCCGGATGATCATGCTTATATCAATCAAAAGCAGAACCTGTGACAGAATTTGGCCTGCCCTGGCAATGTTGTTGTTCTTCGCTTTTGTTTTTATGGGTGGATGCGGATCGGGCCAGAGCGACACAGCCCATGAGACAGATCGCCCCGATCCGGGCCGTCACACCGAATCAGCTGTCCGGGCACAGGCATTCTGGTCGCTTCTGCAGGAGCATTGTGGTCAGGCTTTTGAAGGCCGCCTCATCACGGCAGCACCCGGGTTTGACATGCTTGACGGCAGTGAGCGATTGATCGTTCATTTCAGGCAGTGTTCGGATTTTGAAACGCGTCTGCCTTTTCACATCGAGGAGGGGCCGGATGCGTGGGACCGGTCGCGGACGTGGGTTTTCTTCAATCACGGAACGGACGGACTTGAACTGCGTCATGATCACCGTCACCAGGACGGCTCTGAGGAGGAAAACACATGGTATGGGGGTAGTGCGATTGAAGGAGGTGAGCGCTGGCAGCGTTTTGTCTATCCGCCCCGCACCGAGGAAATGGGAGTTTTTATGGGATGGCGCGTGGAAATCCACCCCGGTGAGCGCTACACTTATGGGACTATGCGCGATGACGAATGGACTTTCCGAGTCGATTTCGATCTCAGCAAGCCTGTCGAACCGCCGCCACCGCCATGGGGCTTCTGATCCATCCGGGATCACGTCCTCACACCCTTACGAGTCTCTGCTTGAGGGTATTCTTGCTTGAAGGTATCCTGCGTAAAATTTTACAAGCTTCAGGCCATAGCCGGTTCGGAAACGAAAAGTGCTTCGAGCCGCTTCCGCTCGGTTTTGACGGCATCGGTGAGCGAAGCCATGTTTTCATCACCAAATACTTTTCCCTTTGCGATTTCGGCGCAACAATCCATGCTTTCCACCAGGTTGGTGTAAAGTGTGCGGATGCGTTTCATCGCTTTGGCGTCGGAGGCATCGGTCTGATCGATCTGCTGACGGATATAATCCACATACATGGCCATTTCTTTGGCAAACATATGGGGACGTTGAGCCGGCACCAGAGAGGGAATGCGCCCATAGATGTGATCGATCATTTCACGAAGGGTATACGTGCGATTGAACCAGGCCAGATTGGGTCCGGGACAGACGGCCTGCGGTCCGCGATGCTCTTTCAGAATACCCAGTGCAATGAGCGCTCCATTGCCAAGATGGTCGCAGAGGCAGGTTTTTTCCAGCACCTCGGACCGGCGATTTCCTTTGCTGGTTTCATCGAGTTCCGAGCGGTTGATCTCGTCAATTTTCAGCAGCTGGTACTGGCTGGATGCGGTGCAGATCGGATTTTCCGTGAATTCGGTGTTGAACTGCAGGAATCCTTTCGGGCAGGCCGAGCCCGGCTTTCCCGTTTCTGAACGGCTTCGGGTCCATTTTTCGGATCCGCTGTTGCGCACATTATTGAAGGGAATGCCCAGCGGTGATACTCCGCTCAGGTACAGGTCGTCTTCACCGGCATTGCGGAGCAGTTCCAGTGTGGGGCCGTCCACAGGTGTGGCTTCCGGCACAAGAAGGAACGGGGTGCCCCATCCGGTGCGGTCCATTCCGTACTCATTGAGCATGCGTTCGTTCTCGCCATGTGTCCCGATGCCGCCCTGAACAGTGACCAGAGGCTCTTCTTTTCGGGCCGAATCGGGATATTCCCATCCCATGCTATCGTAAAATGAGTCTATCAGCGGCTGGAAAGTCTCGGCGAGCTGGTCTTTCTTCTCATGAAACTCCTTCAGAATGACGGGCAGCAGTTGTCCCTCGGAAGCGAATGCGTGACCGCCGCAGTTGAGGCCCGACTCGATGCGAAATTCGGAAATTTCCAGACCCTTTTTCGCAAGGAATTTACCCTGGATGAGTGCGGAGCGAAAATCGCTGACCTTGAGGATGATTTTTTTTCTCAGTTCGCCGGCGGCATCGCGGTAGAAATCGCGGAATTCAGCCATGTAGCCAAACAGCCGGGGGTTGAAACCGGCCGAAAGCACTACCGAGGAGCTCAGATTGCTCATGGCAAACCCGCGGAATGCGGCATTGGCGTCACTGAATTCGTTGCTCATGGGGCGACCGTCGTTGTCGTTAAGCAGACGGTCCAGCTTGGTCATGATATTGACATCGATGGCACCGGGCTTCATCATGGAGGAGAGTTTATTCTCCAGTGCTTCCCGGTCCACAGATGGTGCCATGGCCTTGAGCTGCTCCCATCCATTCCTGAGGGTGGATGAGTCCGGGAGCATCTCAAAATACTTTGCCTTTTCATTTTCTGTGAAAAAAGGTTCGTTGCGCAGCGCTTCGAACTTCCGACACACGATCTCTTCGACGGTGTTCAGATAAGCGGTGATGCGCCTGGCGCGTCCGTCATCGGCGTTGCGAGGGATGCTTTGGAACGGCAGCTCATACATTTCTGCGTAGTACTTGCGGATTCTTTCAACCAGCAGATCGTCAACGATGGAGATCACCGAATCGATGCCGTACGGCGCCACGCGGATGGGAGTATCAATAGAATGCCCGGTGCCCATGACCGGGATATGGAACGTGTGTGTGAGTGTCATTTAAATAATATGAAGTCAGACAAAATCAACATAAACCATTTTAACCAACCGAAATGTCAACATCAGAAATGCGGCATATCCGGATATGTAATAACGTGTAAGTTATATATTATATTAACGGTATCAAAAGAAAGAAATTTTGAACGAGCATTTTATTTCTGGTTGGCTGAGAGTGTAAAAGTTTGAAAAATTTCAGGGGGCTGGATAGATGCAGGCATCATTGATGTTTCAAATATGAATACTGAATGACCTGATGCAATATATTGCAATTAAATTAATTAACCCGAAAATGGAACAGTGATGAAAGATCTGACTTTTATTTTACTTATGAGTTTAATGGTATTTACCGGCACAATGTCATCCGCCTGCAGTTCGGATGTTGAACCACAGCTGGAGCAGCCGGCAAACGGTGATGGCAGGTATTTTCCCATGCCGGAGCACAATCTCGAGCGCATATCATCCGATGTCCAGGATTTTTATGTGCAGACCGTTATGGAGGGTCTCGATGTGCCGTGGGGAATGGCTTTTCTGCCGGATGACCGCATCCTGATCACCGAGCGCTCCGGCGGCATATATATTGTTGAAGATGGTGAACTGCGCAGCGAGCCGCTGGGCAACACGCCCGAAGTGCATGCGCACGGACAGGGAGGAATGCTCGACATCGCCCTGCATCCCGATTATGAGGAAAACGGCTGGATATACATCACCTGGTCCCGTCCGTCCGGGGATGGCGGATCCAATACCGCACTGGGTCGCATGCGTCTCGATGGCTATGCATTCACCGATTTCGAACTCCTGCTGGCCGGTTCTCCCGGTTCCGACAGACGGCAGCACTTTGGAAGCCGCATTGTTTTCGATGACGAGAACCATGTCTATTTTTCTATCGGGGATCGCGGCGCCAGGGATTCCGCCCAGGATCTTTCGACACACACCGGTGTGGTGATCCGTCTGCATGATGACGGCTCGGTTCCGGCCGACAATCCATTTGTGGATCCGGCGAACCTTCCCGACGGCCAGTCGGAAGCCCGTCCCGAGATCTACGCCTACGGTACGCGCAACATCCAGGGCATGCAGATTCACCCTGAAACGCGAGAGATCTGGTCGCATGAACATGGTCCGCGAGGCGGAGACGAGATCAACATCATCCGTCCGGGGTTGAATTACGGCTGGCCCGAGATCACCCACGGTATCAACTACGACGGGAGCATTATCACCCCCGATACGGCCCGCGATGGTATGGAGCAGCCGTTGCTGCACTGGACACCCTCCATTGCTCCGTCAGGCATGGTGTTTGTGACCGGTGACCGTTACACCGGCTGGACCAACTCGCTGATGGTCGGCACGCTGGCACCGCGTTATCTGCATCGCGTGGAACTGGACGGGGATAACGTGGTTGCACAGGAGGAACTGCTGCCGGGCATCGGGCGCGTGCGCGATGTGCGACTGGCACCGGATGGGTATCTCTATGTTGCAACCGAGAATCCGGGTGTGATTTACCGGCTTATTCCGGCCGAATGACCGTTTCAACCGATCGGAACTCCCCGAATGGCTGATGACTGATATGCTTCTATTTCGGATCCTTTGCTATGAATGATAACCGCGATTATCCGCTTCTCTCATATACAGGCTGGCATGACGTGATGATGCGCCATCGCGATCTGGATCCTGCCGGATTGCAGATGGCGGCAGCTAACCGCCGGCATCGGGAAAAAAGATGCATCCGGACTTTTTGTATACTTCCGAATGTCCTATTATGCGAAGAAATCCATCACGACAGATTACTGTTTATACACCAAAATGAAATGGCATGAAAGGTATTGTACTTGCCGGCGGGACCGGATCACGACTGTATCCGCTCACAAAGGTCACCAACAAGCATTTGCTGCCCGTGGGCTCCAAACCCATGATCTATTATCCTATTGAAAAGCTGACCGGAGCCGGAATCGAGGAGATCCTGATCGTGACCGGAACCGAGCATATGGGTGATGTGGTCAGCCTGCTGGGATCCGGGAAGGATTTCGGATGCCGGTTTACATACAAGGTGCAGGATGAGGCGGGCGGTATCGCGCAGGCGCTGGGGCTGGCGGAAAATTTTGTGGGCGGTGATACCATGATCGTCATCCTGGGGGATAATGTATTCGAGGATAATCTGGCTGGTGCAGTGGATGGGTACCCCGGTGAAGGCGCGGCGATCGTACTCAAGAAAGTTGAGGATCCTACCCGTTATGGCGTTGCCGAACTGGAGGGAGACCGCATCGTCGGAATTGAAGAGAAGCCCGACACTCCGAAGTCCAATTTGTGTGTTACCGGCGTGTACATTTACGATGCCAAAGTGTTTGATTATATCCGCACCCTTAAACCCTCGGGCAGGGGAGAACTTGAGATTACTGATGTCAATAATCACTACATCCGGGAAGGCAAAATGCGGTTCCGTGTGATGAAAGGCTGGTGGACAGACGCGGGGACACCCGAATCGCTCCGGCTTGCAAACGAACTGATGCACCAGGCGGAAGACAAGTGATTTATGTGATCCGGTGCACCCAATGATGTTATTGCTATGAGCATAGCCCGAAAGAAATGGCTTATAACGGGAGCTTCGGGGCAGCTTGGACGTGAATGGAGCCTGGCCCTTCAGCAGGATGGAGAAGATGTCACTTCGTGTTCGCGTAAGGAACTGGATGTTACAGATGACGGACAGCTGGAGGATGCAGTTGGCGGGTCAAGGCCGGATGTCATTATCAATTGTGCCGCCTACACCCGGGTGGATCAGGCCGAGGTGGATACGAATCAGGCCGAAGCGATTAATGTCCATGCCGTGAAGCAACTGGCCCGGATGTGTGCAAAAAACAGGATACTGCTGGTGCACTACTCCACTGACTACGTTTTTCCTGGGCTGCCGGAACACCGCTCGCTTCTGCCTGAAGGCTATCCCGAGTCCTTTCCTCCCGATCCCGTGAATGCCTACGGACGCACAAAATGGCTGGGCGAACAGGAAATCCGCAAGAGCAACTGCGAGCATCTGATCATCCGGACATCCTGGCTGTGCGGCAAGCATGGCGGTAATTTTGTGCAGACCATGCTGCGGCTTGCCCGGGAACGCGATCACCTGAAGGTGGTGAATGACCAGTACGGTTGTCCCACTTTCACCGGTCCCGCGGTGCATCATTCCCGCACACTGATCGACAGTCAGAAACGGGGCACCATCCATCTGGCATCGCAGGGAGTGACGACCTGGTTTGACTTCGCCTGCAGGATATTCGAGCTGAAGGGCATGGATGTGCGTTTAGACCCGGTCCCGACATCCGGATTTCCGACCCTTGCCGCACGTCCGAAATGGTCGCGGCTCGATATCAGGCAATTGGCTCGTGTGACAGGAACACGTATTTTACCCTGGCAGGAAGAACTCGAACGATACCTGCGTGAGTAATAACAATACAATTTCTACGTACAATCCGAATCAAGTCAAAACAGCGTTAACAACACCATGGAATTTATCCCGACGGATCTGGAGGATGTCATCGTCATCCGGCCGCTTATTTTCGAAGACAAGCGAGGTTTCTTCACGGAAACATTTCGGTTGAACAAATTTCACAAGGCGGGCATCCGCAAACCGTTTGTACAGGATAATTTGTCTCGTTCGGTTCGCGGCACCCTGCGCGGCTTGCATTACCAGATCATCAATCCCCAGGCAAAGCTGGTGATGGTCACCGAGGGTGAGATCCTTGATCTGGCCGTGGATCTCCGTCGCAACTCCCCGAATTTCGGCAAATATGTAAGTTGCAGGCTTTCCGAAGAGAACAAGGAGATGCTTTATATTCCGGAAGGTTTTGCGCACGGTTTTTTTGTACTTTCCGAGCGGGCAACGTTCCTGTATAAATGCTCGGACTATTACAATCCGGCTGGAGAGCGCGGCATCCGGTGGAATGATCCGAAGATTGGCATTGAATGGCCTGTGGACGAACCCGTTCTTTCGGATAAAGACAAGAATCTTCCGCTTCTTTCAGAACTGGCCGACAACGACATCCCAGCCTGAATTACACTTAAAATAATTAACGAAAATGCGACTTTTAGTTACTGGTGGAGCAGGTTTTATCGGTTCCAACCTCATATTGTTTTTACTATCCCGGAGAAAAGATGTCACCTTGCTGAATCTGGACAAGCTGACCTATGCATCGGATCTGAGCTATCTGAAACCGGCCGAGAAAAATCCATCGTACATATTTGTCCAGGCGGACCTGGTTGACCGGAAAGCAGTGCATGAGATCGTTCGGGAGTTCAGGCCGGACGGGGTGATGCACCTGGCCGCAGAATCCCATGTGGATAATTCCATTAAAGGTCCGGAGCCATTTGTCATGTCCAATGTGGTCGGCACCTTCAATATCCTCGAGGAATGCCGGCAGTTCTGGCTGACTGATCCCAACGGCTATGTTGACAAGCGGTTTTTGCATGTTTCGACCGATGAGGTCTACGGCTCTCTGGGCGAAGAGGGAACGTTCACAGAGAAAACACCCTACGCACCCAACTCACCCTACTCGGCAACCAAGGCCGGCAGCGATTTTCTGGTCAGATCATACTATAAAACTTTCAAAATGAATGTGGTGACTACAAATTGCTCGAATAACTTTGGCCCGCATCAGCACGACGAAAAACTGATTCCGACGGTGATCCGCAAGGCGCTGGCCCATGAACCCATTCCTGTGTACGGCAAGGGCTTGAATGTGCGGGACTGGCTGTATGTGACCGATCACTGCAATGCAATCCTGAGCGTGTTTGAGTGCGGGCGGGATGGGGAAACCTATATTGTCGGTGGGCACAATGAGTGGAAAAACATCGACCTTGTGCATTTGATGTGCGATTTGCTCAACGAAGAGACGGGTGATGGCCCGGAAGGCGATTACAAGAATTTGATCACGTTTGTAACTGACCGCGCCGGTCATGACCTGCGGTATGCCATCGATCCGTCCAAAATCCAGAGGGAGATCGGCTGGAGGCCGGAAATGCAGTTTGATGAACAGCTTCGCGAGACTGTCGCCTGGTATGTTCGCAGGTACAGGAAATAAGATCCATGCCGGTCAGGTCAGCCTCTCGGAAGATGCTCGTGTCTGGTACATTAAGCAACCTCAGGAATTAAAAATTATAACAGGCAGATGAATAGACGATTCTGGTTAATGAAATCTGAAACCGATGAGTTCAGCATCGATGATCTCATCAGAAGGAAAAACGGAACGACCTATTGGGAGGGCATTCGCAACTATCAGGCGCGTAATTTCATGAGGGATGAGATGAAGGTCGGAGACGGTGTATTTTTCTATCACTCCCGTGCCAATCCTCTGGCCATAGTCGGCACCATGAATGTGGCGAGCGAGCCTTATCCCGATCCCTCGCAATTCAATCCGGAATCAAAATATTTTGATGCGAAAAGCACGAAAGAGAACCCACGCTGGATGCTGGTTGATGTTCGGTTCACAGCCCGCTTCGATCCGCCCGTAACACGTGACAGAATACGGGAAACACCCGGCCTCGAAGATATGATGCTCCTCAAGAAGGGCAGCAGACTTTCCATACAGCCGGTCACCGAACAGGAGTGGAGCATCATTCATGAACTGGCGGAAGCGGAGCCAAAATGAACAAAACTGCATACATCGACAGACTTTCCATTCGCACAAGAGGCATATTGCCTGTCCAGCACCTCAAGAAGCTGCGGGACCATGCCATACTGCGGTCGCCGGAAGCTTATCCCATTCTGGATGATCAGTTTCAGCCAAATTCTGTCGACCTGCGTCTGGGAACCACGGCTTACCGTGTGCGCTGCAGTTTCCTGCCGGAAAATGAGACGGTCGAGAGCAAGCTGAAGCGCCTCTCGCAGCATACTATCGATATCCGGAAAGGGGCGGTGCTTGAGCAGAACTGCACCTATCTGATTCCGTTGCTGGAGGAGCTGCATCTGCCGATGACAGGCAGAATGATTCCGTCACAAACATCCTCGCTGGCCCTTATGACAGAGGAGCCGCTTTCGGCCAAAGCCAATCCGAAAAGCAGCACCGGCCGGCTTGATATCTTCACACGTCTGATCACCGATTATTCACACCGCTTTGAGGAGATAGCGGCCGGGTATCAGGGAAAGTTGTACCTTGAAGTGGTTCCCAAGTCGTTTCCTATCCGCATCAAAACAGGTCAGCGCCTGAACCAGCTGCGTATCCGCCATGGATATTCGCTTCTATCGGATCAGGATATTCTGCATACACACCTCAAGGACCCCATTCTTTTTGATGAGAAGGGACAGCCGCTGCCGCTGGAGCAGCTAAATGTCAAGGACGGACTGTTCATGCGCGTGAGCCTGCACGGTGAGTCGGGTGAAATCGTCGGTTACAAGGCCAAAAAACACCGTGATTTGATCGATTTGGAAAGAAACGGATATTACAGTGTACCTGAATTCTGGGATCCGATTTATGCCCGAAAGGATGATTATCTGATTCTGGAGCCCGAGGCCTTTTATATTTTTGCCTCCCGGGAGCGATGCCGTATTCCGCAGCACCTGGCTGCTGAAATGGTGCCCTATGATACGGGCTCAGGTGAACTGCGGACACATTATGCCGGTTTTTTTGACAGTGGCTTCGGAGGGGAAATCAGCGATGGCGGGGCCAGGGCGGTTCTTGAAGTGCGGTCACATGACGTGCCGTTTCTGGTTGAAGATGGGCAAACGTTTTTCCGCATGGTCTTCGAACCGAATACATCCACTCCTGATTTTCTGTATGGCGAGGATATCAAGAGCAACTACCAGGGTCAGTCTTTGAAACTTGGCAAACATTTCAGGGATTCCTGAACCTACCTAAACCCCGAACTCATGATGAAGGAGCATTTTCTGTTTTATGTGCCGCCGGATGAAATTCTTGATCAGAAGATCTCGTTTCCGGAGGAAGAGGCAAATCACATTGTAAAAGTACTTAGAAAGCGTCCGGGTGATGTGATTCAGGTAACCGACGGTGTTGGCAATATCATGGATGTCCGGCTTATCGAGGTCGATAAAAACAGGGTTGCAGGTGAGGTGGTCAAGAACTATACATCACTGGCGGAGCCTGACCGCATTCTGGCAATAGGCGTTATTCGTCAGAGGGAGCGCCTTGAATTCGCTGTTGAAAAGGCGGTGGAGCTGGGGGTAACCAGAATCGTCCTGGTCCACTCGGAATACGCTGAAAAAATGCAAATAAAGGCAAAGCGCATCAACAAAATCATTATTTCCGCCATCAAGCAAAGCCGGAGGCCGTGGCTGCCGGCATGGGAGGAACGTGACAGTTTCTATGATGTTCTCGCTGATTACAAGGATGGCAGAAAAGTGATCATGGCGCATTCACAAGAGGAGGGGACATACGACTGGAAGCCCGATGATTCACCCATGCTGCTCCTGGTTGGACCGGAGGGAGGGTTTTCGGAAAAAGAGGTGGAGCATGCTGTCGTTTCAGGTGCGAAGATTGTACGTCTTGGACAGAAAAGGCTACGGACCGAGACAGCAGCATGTGCACTGCTTACGCTTGCAAATTTGATGTAATCACACCGGTTTCAGGGCTTTTTTGCAACAGCGGTGATTAATTATCGGGAAAAAGCCCGTTCATAACCTCCTGCCGCATGGCTTTGAGATCCTTGACTTCCGGCCACAGCGTAAGTGCAATCTGAACCATGGGATCAACTTCATCATTAATGACCGGATAGTAGTATTCGTTTCCCCAGACCTGACGGGCGAGATCCGCTTTGATGAATCCAAGCGGATTGGTAAGCTGCTCACTGAGTTGCGACTCGGTCATGTAGAGTTTGCTGTCCTCGAAATGAACCGTTGTCACGGTATCGGAAACTACAAGGCCATTTTCATATAATCGATCAAGGAAGGCGTTTTTATCATGATCCGACCAGGAGAAATCGGACCTGAATTCATCGAATCGGTCTTCCCACTCGGAACGGAATTCGGCACCTTTGCGGTCGATATAGTCACGGACAAAGCCGGAATTAACATTGTTGCGCCTCATGAAAATAAAGAGTTCGTTTACAGTTTCGATGTCCACGATGTGATCAGGAACCACACCGCCGCCGCCATAAACCTCGCGCCCTGCGCTGGTCTTGTATCGAAGGGAATCGGGTACATTCTCAATGAACTTGCTGACATCCCCCGTGGCCGAGTCCCGATCGTAAATTTCATAGGCATACTTTTCGCGGCCATCCTTGAATGGTTTCTGGATTTCGCGGCCGCTGGGGGTCAGATAGCGGGATATGGTGATGCGGATATTGCTGTTATCGGGCAACTCGTATTGTTGCTGAACCAGTCCTTTACCAAACGTTCTTCTTCCTACAACCAAACCGCGGTCGTGGTCCTGAATCGCACCGCTTACGATTTCACTTCCAGATGCAGATCCCTCGTTCACCAAAACAATCAGTGGAATATCACGATAGGGACCGTTGTAGCGTGCACGATATTCAGAAGTAAATCGGGCATGGCGGCTCTGAGTGGCAACAAGGGCTGTTCCCCTGGGAAAGAAATCGTTGGTCATTCTGACAGCCTGCTCCAGGTACCCGCCCGGGTTGTCTCTGAGATCGAGAATCAGCCGCTCCATATTCTGCGTGCGCAATTCCCGCATGGCCTGGGTGAATTCTTCATGTGTGGTGGCTGCAAACCGGTTGACACGAATGTATCCGGTGACATCATCCAGCATATACGAGCTGTCGACGGTGTAAAGGGGAATTTCGTCGCGGGTGATTTCGAAATCAAGCATCTGGGGATTGCCGGGCCGGAGTATTCCAACGGTGACTTTCGTCCCTTTGGGACCGCGCAGACTTCTGACCACATCCTGCTCGCTGAAACCGACGGATGACTCGTCGTTAATTTCCACGATGCGGTCACCTGACCGGATGCCAAGCTGGTCGCTGGGTCCATTGGAGATGGCCGATATCACGGTAATTGTATCATCCAGGACCTGAAACTGAATTCCGATACCTTCAAATTTTCCGGAGAATTCATCCTGTATTCTCTCGCTGGTTTCCGGCCTGATATACACAGAGTGCGGGTCCAGGGGGCGGAACATGGCGTTGATCGCATCCTCCAGCCGGCTGTCCATTTCTTCCTCTTCACCCGAATTATTCGCCAGATAAAGATAGGCCCGCTCAAAATTTGTAAAGGATTGTCGCAGCGAGTTAATGGCCAGATCCGTAAAAGTGGTATCTAACGGGGTATTCTCAATGACCAGCGTTGTATCGCTGATTCTTCTGACAAAGCCGCGCAAACTGTTCTTGTATAGCTCCTCAATGCTGACCTCATCTACATGATTATCAATGATTTTCTGCTGAACTTCTGCATATTTTTTCAGATTGATCTCATGCGTGTTGTTGCCGGCCATGACCCGGTCGATGCCGGATATATAAAGCAGCGCCAACACAATTACAGATACAAGGGATGGGGTCAGATAACGTTTCAGAGTCATTATTTGATGGATTGGATACTTCTGATTTACATTTGATTTAGCTATAGTCGGGCAACTTCAATCGGGCTACTTCCAGATACCCTAACGGAAGAGAACCCCCAATTCTTACCTTTCAGCATGTAATAATGCTGCAACCAGAATGAATATGGGATGGTGCAAGCAAACGGAGCTCTGTAACCTGTTCATCCAGCTCATTACCAACTGATAATAAAACAAGAACATTATCTTAAAACAAGCTGTTTTTTCAGGATTTCATTCCCGATCAGATCAAAGAATGTAGTGACTGAGATCCTTGTCGCGGGTCAGTTTCTCAAGCTGCATGTCGACATATTTTTTGTCGATAGTCACCTTGCCGCTGCCGATATCGTCAGGAATGGCAAACTGCAGCTCCTCGAGCACGGTCGAAAGGATGGTATGCAGTCTTCGGGCGCCAATATTTTCTATGGATGCGTTGACTTCGGCTGCCACCTTGGCTATCTCACGGATGGCGTCGTCGGTGAACTCCAGCTCCACGCCCTCGCTCTGCAACATGGCAATATATTGCTTGGTGAGCGCATTCTTCGGCCGGGTAAGAATATTGTAGAAATCCTCCTCCGTCAGGGAATCCATTTCGACACGAATGGGGAACCGGCCTTGCAATTCAGGAATGAGATCCGACGGTTTGGAGGAGTGGAAAGCACCGGATGCGATGAAAAGGACGTGGTCGGTTCTGACCATGCCGTACTTGGTGGAGATGTTGGAACCCTCAACAATTGGAAGCATATCGCGCTGTACACCCTGGCGGCTTACATCCGGACCGCCCCGGCCGTCACCGCTTGATCCTCCGGCAACTTTATCAATCTCATCGATGAAAACGATGCCCGAATTTTGGACACGATCTATGGCCTCCTGATTGGCGGCATCGTGATCAATCAGTTTTTCGGTTTCCTCATTCAGAAGAATGGGCCGGGCGTCGGAGATCTTCATTTGCTTCTTTTTGGATCTGCCCTTGGTAAGATTGCCCAGCATATCCTGAATATTCATTCCCATTTCCTCCATGCCGCCGGGTCCGAAAATCTGCATCATCGGATTGCCCGAGGCCGGCTGCACGTGGATTTCCACATTGCGGTCCTCCAGTTCGCCGTTGCGTAATTTTCCGCGGAATTTCTCACGGGTGCGATGATTGAGCTCACTGTCGGAAGCCGATTCAGGATCAAAAGAGCTGTCCGAAGTTTCAAAACCGGTTGACTGAAACCCGGTGCGTCTGTCTGCAGGCGTTTTTTTCATGGGCGGGATAAGCAGATCCAGAAGGCGCTCCTCAACCTGCTCAGCCGCCTTTTTCATAACCCGCTGCTGCATTTCGGATTTGACCATGGCCACCGCGATGTCAGTGAGATCACGGATCATCGATTCCACATCGCGTCCGACATAACCGACCTCGGTATATTTGGAAGCTTCCACCTTAACAAACGGCGCCCGGGCCAGTTTGGCCAGGCGGCGCGCGATCTCTGTCTTTCCGACACCGGTCGGACCAATCAGGATGATATTGTTCGGCACGATTTCATCGCGGATCGCCTCGTCGGAGTTCAGCCTTCGCCACCGGTTGCGCAAGGCGATGGCCACCGATTTCTTGGCATCAGCCTGCCCTATGATATACGTGTCGAGGGCCTCGACGATTTGTCGGGGTGTTAAACCTTTGTCTTTCAGAAGGGGGGTTTGATCACTCAAGTTCCAACAGGGTTAAATTGTGATTGGTATAAATACAGATATCGGCAGCAATATGAAGTGATTGCTCAACCATTTCACGTGCGGACAGGGTAGAGGCCTGGCTTTTTAGCGCCCTGGCTGCCGCCTGGGCATAGGATCCGCCGCTGCCAATGGCAAGGATATGGTCATCCGGTTCGATGACATCACCCTGGCCGGAAATAAGCAGACCGCGCTCTTTGTTCATAACCACCAGAAGAGCCTCAAGCTTGCGAAGATAACGGTCGCTGCGCCAGTCCTTGGCCAGCTCCACGGCTGCCCGCTCAATGGTTCCGTTATACTGGTTGAGCTTGTCTTCGAATCGTTCAAACAGGGTGAAGGCATCGGCCGTTGAGCCGGCGAAACCTGCAAGCACCTGCTTGTTGTAAAGATAACGAACTTTGTGGACGTTCGCCTTCATAACCACTTTGTCAAGTGTGGCCTGTCCGTCGCCGCCTATACAGGCTTTGCCGTTATGAATAATTCCGATTACGGTTGTGGCATCAAGCTGAAATGTCATACGCAGTTTACTTCTCCTTTTTTTCTTTTTCCAGACGGTGCTGACGGGCAACTTCTACTGCCGACGGCAAATGTGAGTTGTCATTCTCTTTGTCGGATTCCCCGGTAGCAGGCTTTTCATCTTTCTTGTCTTCTGCAGCCGGTTTCTTGCCGTCATCGACTGGCTTCGCAGGATCGACCGATTTTGCGGGACCGTCTGATTTTGCAGGAACCTTCTTTTCCGGAGTGGCAGTACTGCTTTTTGCTTCTGACGTGCTATCCGCAGTTTTGGAAGAATCCTTTGCCGATTCCGATTCCGATTCGTCTGCTTTTGCAGCAGGCTGCTCTTTCGAGGACTTGTAGTATTTCGCTTTCGGATTGGGTTTGCCGCTATCCCGATCCTTGCGCTGCTGGTCTGGTCTGCTGCTGTCTGATTTCTGTTTACTGTCTTTTTGCTGCTCTGCTTCCGGCTTCTCTGTAGAATCCTTTTTTGTTCTGCTGCTGACTGATTTCTGGGCAGCACCGGTTTTCTGGCCGGCTGTCTTTTGCCTGCCTGCTTGTTTTGGAGTACCGTCAGACTTCTTCCCGTCCCGGGAATCAGGCTCCTTTCTTGCGGTAGAGGGCTTTCCTTTCTGTTGAGGCGGACGGGAATCGTCCCGGCCCCCTCCGGTTCCTTCTCCGGATCCTTTCCCGGATGTCCGTTGCTGTTCTTTTTTGAAATAGTCCAGCCCGGGATCATCGCTTTTCTTTTCAGCTATCGGATGGCCGCGCAAATCGGTTTCAGAGATCGCTTTCTCCAACGGCTGGTCGTTTAATACCGCATCGGTGATCTCGATTTCCGAATTAGGGAGCATGAACTTGAAATCGTTCATGGACATGGTCTCATCAGCAAGCATGTTCACATTCAGCCTGTACGAAAGTATCCATTTCAGCCGCTGACTGATCCAGCCCTTCTGAACCATTGACTTCAGATACGGATTCAGGTGCAGATCCAGTGAATAATGCCCTTTGTAGTTGTATTTGAACTTTGTGAGCCAGCCTTCGATGTCGGCGGCGATGGTGTTTTGGGATATGATGCTGCCGGTTCCACCGCACATGGGACAAACTTTGGAAACGGATTTTACCACACTGGGTCGAATGCGCTGCCGTGTGATTTGTACCAGTCCGAAATCGCTCATGGGCAATACATTGGTCTTTGCGCGATCCTTGCGGAATTCACGCCGCAGCTCATCATAGACCTTCTTGCGGTTGCCATCTTCGCGCAAATCAATAAAGTCAACGACAATGATGCCTCCTATGTCACGCAGACGCAATTGCTTGGCGATTTCACGAGCTGACTCAAGATTGGTTTTAAGCGAATTTTCTTCCTGTTCGCGTTTGGCCGCATACCTTCCGGAATTCACATCCACAACATACATGGCTTCGGTCTGCTCGAAAATAAGGTAGCCGCCGCTGGGCATCTTGACCCTGGGACTGAAAACCGAATCCACCTCCCGCGATATCTTCATGTAATCGAAGATATGTTCGGAGCCTTTGTAAAGCTCAATATTCGGGACCATGTTGGGTGCTACGCGGGAAACATAAGACTTGATAGACCGGAAAATCTTCGCGTCGTCAATGAGGATACGGCTGTAGTCCTTGGCGAACAGATCCCGCACCAGACTCTCGGTCATATCCATATCCTGATGAATCAGAGCAGGGGGTTTGGCACCCTTGAGTTTTTCCAGAATGGCATTCCATTTATCCAGAACGTCCTTCAGATCTTCATGGAGCACTTCGTCCGACTGGCCGTCGGCAAGGGTGCGAACGATAACGCCGAACCCGTCGGGAAGCACCGATGCGATGCATGAGCGCAGGCGGCGCCGTTCTTTATGGCTGCGAATGCGCTTCGACACCGCAACATACTCACCCATGGGGATAAGCACGAGGAACCGTCCGGCCACAGTGATGTTTGTCGAGACCCGCGGCCCCTTTGAACCGATGGGCTCTTTGACGATCTGTACGAGCACTTTTTGGCGGGGGGCCAGCAGTGCGCCTGTACGATTTTGTTCTTCGGTGACAGACCCGTTTCCGGATTTTCCCTGGCGGTTTTTATCCTGCTGTTTGGACGGGCTTCGGAGTGCATCCTTGCCGTTCAGCATGATAAGATAGTTTTCCAGGTGCTCGCCGGTGTCGGAAAAGTGCAGAAAAGCATCTTTCTGGGTACCGAGATCGATGAAAGCAGCACGAATACCTGCCATCACCTTGTGTACCTCGGCGAGATAGATATTACCAACAGTTCGTTGGTTTTCCGGGGATTCTATAAATAATTGGGCTAATTCACCATTTTCAATCAGGGCTACGCGGGTTTGATTTGCTGCCGCGTGAATGATGATTTGGTTTTTCATGTGGATTCCAGGTTGAG
>SLKA01000047.1 GCA_007134845.1 Balneolales bacterium | reverse complement strand
CGGCGCTCATCGAGCAGCCGGAGCTGACCGGGATCTACAACGCCTGCGCCCGGGAGCATCCCACCCGCAATGAGTTTTACCTGAAGGCTTCGGAGTTGTGCGGAATTGCTCCGCCGGTCCTGAACGACACGGAACCGCGACCCTGGAAACGCATCATCAGTGAAAAAATCCGGCAGTCGACCGGCTACCGGTTCGAGTATGATAATCCGATCGACGGGCTTCAGGCACTGTAAGCGGCGTTTCGCTTAAGGCCGTGTTTCAATTCAGGCCGGGATTCCCTCAATGCGATAGTTCGCTTCAGGCGCTTTCCGATTTACCGCTGGTACAATCTCCATCCGATCCAGATCGTGACGGTGAGTATCAGGGCTGTCGCGTAAAACGGCAGGAAGACCATCATCCCGTACAAAAAGCCACCCCAGGTGGGACCGATTGCCCGCCCAAGACCCGACAGTCCCTGGGCAATGCCCATCATGGAGCCGTAGCTTTTAGATCCGGCTTCCTTGGAGATCAGGCTGTTGATGGTGGGCAGGTTGAGGCTGTGTCCGAGCGCCATGATGCCGAGGAACACGGTGAGCATGGAGACCGATTGAGAGAAGGCGATGGCGCCGAGTCCGAGCGTCATCAGAATATTTCCGGTGAAAAAGAGTCCGGTTTCAGAAAACCAGCGGCTGAGCGGACGGATGAGTCCGCCCTGAACGATCACCGCGATCAGGCCTATGTAGAAAAACTGCATACCGACCTGCTCGGGGGTCATGTCGAGCATCGACTCGGCAAACAGCGGAAATGCGCTGTAGAGACTGGCCTGGCCAAATGAGAGCAGAAAGAGCGCTCCCAGCAGGAGCATCAGGGAGCCACCGCCGGCTTTCTGCTGCGCGGATAGATTTTGCCAGAAGGAGGGCATGAAGACGCTCGGGCGTGCCGATGGCTTTTCATCCAGACCGGATTCCCGGGCGCCGGCACGATCCACCGTTTCCGGCAGGAAAAAGAGGACCATCAGAAATGAGCACAGGGACAGGAAGGCGGCAAAAAATCCGGGAAGGCCGAAACGGTGCGCTTCCATCCATCCCGCCAGCTGTTGAAAACCGGCCGCATCCACCCAGCTCTGAAAGCCGGGGTGTATGAGTCCGGATGCGAGGGCCGGTCCGAGCACAAAACCGATACCGAAAGCCGCGCCGATCAGTCCCATACCTTTTGCCCGGTCCTCGTCTGTGGTCACATCAGCGATATACGCCTGTGCGGTGGCGATATTTCCCCCCATCACACCGGCCACCAGCCGCGAAAGGAAAAGCACAAAAAGGGACCCCGCCAGTCCGAATATAATGTAGGCAACCACAGCGCCGGCCGTGCTCAGAAGCATGATGGGGCGGCGGCCGATGCGATCCGACAAGCTGCCCCAGATCGGGGAAAAAACAAGCTGGGCAACGGAATAGATACTGTAAAGCAGACCGATCACCACCGGGGTGGCGGCAAACTCCCGCGCATAGAAGGGGAGCAGTGGCAGCACCAGGCCGAATCCGATCAGGTCGATCAGAACAACCAGAAAAACCGTGGCGAGTGAGCCTTTTTTCAACGGACGGACCGTGTTTGATTCAGGTTGGGAAGCACCCGGTCGGCGGCATCTATGGTCTTCCGGATGACATCACCGTCATGGCAGTGCGATACAAACCAGGCCTCGTAGGCCGACGGCGGAAGATAAACGCCCTCCTCCAGCATGCCATGGAAAAACCGGGCGAAAAACTCCGTATCGGTGCGACTGACATCATCAAAACCCCGGACCGGACCCTCGCAGAAAAAGAAACCGAGCATGGATCCGACACGATTGGCCGCCACCGTGATGTCATGGCGTTCAAACACATCCATCAGGCCATCTGCGAGACTGGCGGACTGTTTCTCCAGATCGCCGTAGATTTCGGGATGTTCATCGAGCTCCGTGAGCAGTGCGAGACCTGCGCTCATGGCCACAGGATTTCCTGACAGTGTTCCGGCCTGGTAAACGGGTCCGTCCGGTGCCACTACACTCATCACCTCGGTATGGCCGCCGAACGCGCCTACCGGCATTCCTGCGCCGATCACCTTGCCGTATGCCATCAGATCAGGCTGCACGCCATACCGCTCCACAGCTCCGCCGCGCGCAATACGGAACCCGCACATCACCTCATCAAAAATAAGCAGAGCGCCATGTTCATCGCAAAGCCGGCGCAATCCCTCCAGAAATCCATCACGCGGAGGCACGCATCCCATGTTGCCGGCGACAGGCTCCAGGATGACTGCGGCCACCTCGCCACTGTTTTGCTCCAGCAGCTGCCGGACGCTATCCAGGTTATTGAAATCGGCTGTCAGCGTGTCCTTTGCCGTGCCAGCAGTCACACCCGGACTGCTGGGATGACCCAGGGTAAGCGCACCGCTTCCCGCCTTGATAAGAAACGAATCGCCGTGACCATGGTAACATCCTTCGAACTTGATGATCTTGTCGCGACCGGTGTAGCCGCGGGCTACCCGTATAGTGCTCATACACGCTTCGGTGCCGGAGTTGGTCATTCGAACTTTGTTGAGACCGGGTACCATTCCGCATACGCGTTCGGCCATGTGAATTTCGAGCTCGGTTGGCGTACCGAAAGAGGTTGATCCCGCCGCCGCCTTTTGCACGGCGTCGACCACAGCCGGATAGGAGTGTCCCAGAATCATCGGCCCCCACGATCCGATGTAGTCGATCAGCTCGTTTCCGTCTTCGTCGTACATATAGGCACCCTGTGCGCGCTTCATAAACAGCGGCGTTCCGCCTACCGCCCTGAAAGCCCGGGCCGGTGAGTTCACTCCGCCGGGAATATGTTCCTTCGCACGTTCGAACAGTTTCTCGCTATTTGGATACTTCATAATACCGGGGTTGTGCATTTGTGATTTTGGTCATGATTGCCGTTTCTGCTTCGACCGGATGTTAAAAAAAGTGTATACTTGAAGACAATCTCCAAAGTATTGCTTCCGGGCATCTTTCCAGAACATCTTTTCGGATACGTGGCGCCTCGCCGCGGCACCTCTTTGAAGCATCAAGGATACGAAAATTCCGGCAGAGTTTGGAGTCGCAGAACCATTGAACCTGAACCATTTTACTGATAATCATGAACATTCGATTGCTTTTCCAATGTATCCTTTTGCCTTTTTACTTTCTGTTGCCTTTAACCGTTATTTCGTGCGGGGATGATGAACCTCGTCGTGCCGGCGATCATGACCGGACCGAAGAGGTGTACGAGGTCAGAGGCCGTTATTTGAGCACCGATTTACGGGGCGAATCCATCTCTGTGGTGCATGAAACCATTCCGGAGGTGATGAATGCCATGAGGATGAGCCTGCGCATTGATGATGAAGCAGTTGCTGTCGGGCTACAGACCGGTGACATCATCGGGTTTGATATGGTCCGGACTGAGACGGGCTGGTTTGCACGGAATATCGAGGTACTGCCGCCGGACACTGACCTGGATCTGCCCGAACACCTTCGTGAAGTCGGCATGCCGCAGTAGTTTCGCTGAAATCCGGGATATTCAGCCACTGCACAGATCGCCTCAGAACTTGCTGAAGCATATAGCAAAAAAAATGCGGACTCCCTATTGGAGAGCCCGCATTCAAAGCTGTACGAATTCGGCCTAGTACCGGTTGCGGTAACCGCCTCCGCCACCTCCTCCGCCACTGCGACGCTGTCCGCCGCCGCCAAATCCACTGTCATTGCCTTTCGGACGTGCCTTGTTTACAACAAGGGCGCGATCCATATATTCTGCTTCGTTAAGTTCTTCAATGGCATTGTCTGCCTGGCTTTCGTCATTCATCTCGATAAAGCCGAATCCACGGGAACGACCCGTTTCACGATCCGTAATGATCTTGGCGGATGTTACATCGCCATATTCTGAAAAAAGTTCCTGGAGTTGATCTTCGCTTGTCTTGAAGCTGAGATTGCCAACATAAATCGTCGTCATATTCATCTAATTTAACTTAAGGGTTATGTAACTTGGCAATCTAGTCGGAATGAGTCTGCAGAACTATCTCAAAAGAAATCAACATTATCTATTCAACGGGTCAATAGCCAATTGAGTTAATTTACGGATTTATCGGATGATATCTAAATTTTTTTATTTTTCATGCAACGCTGTAATCATCTGCCGCCATCCGATGGCATGTCCGATGACATGGAAGGACCAAATCACCCGGCATCATTCAATATTCCGGCAGCCTTTTCCGCCCAGTAGGTTGCGATCACATCCGCACCCGCGCGTTTGCAGGCAAGCAGACTCTCCATCATGGCGGCTTCCTCATCCAGCCAGCCCATTTGTGCGGCTGCTTTGATCATCGCATACTCCCCGCTCACATTGTAAACGGCAACCGGGACATGAACCGCTTCCCTCACCGCACGGACCACATCGAGGTACGGCAGCCCCGGTTTGACCATTACGATGTCGGCCCCTTCGGCCTCGTCCATTTGTGCTTCACGCACCGCCTCCCTGACATTGGCGGGATCCATCTGGTACGTTTTTTTGTCACCGAACCCGGGTGCTGAATCGAGAGCATCGCGAAACGGTCCGTAAAAACCAGAGGCATATTTGGCGCTGTAGGCAAGAATTCCGGTTTGCGGATGGCCATCCGCTTCCAGCGCACGACGGATCTCGCCTATGCGACCGTCCATCATGTCTGAAGGTGCTACATAGTCGGCCCCTGCGCGGGCATGGCTAACAGCCATCCGGGAAAGGACATCCACCGATTTATCGTTTATAATTTCGCCGTCTCTGACAATGCCGTCATGACCGTAACTCGAGTAAGGATCAAGCGCCACATCGGTCATGACCACAAGTCCCGGAACCGTGTCCTTGATGCGTTTTACTGCCATTTGCATCAACCCATCCGGATTGAGCGCCTGAGTGCCCTCGTTGTCCTTTTTATCTTCCGGCACCATCACAAACAGGAGCACGGCAGGGATACCCATTTCGTGCCATAACGCCGCCTTGCGAACGGCCAGGTCGAGCGACAGCCGGTGATAACCGGGCATGGACGGAATTGGATCCTTAACCCCCATGCCTTCCGCAATAAACAGCGGAGCGATAAAATCGGATGGCTGAAGGTGGTGCTCGGCGAGCATCTGCCTTCGGCTTGGGCTATATCTGTTGCGGCGTCCGCGGACAAGCGGATAACCGGATGGCAGCTGGCAGTCGGTACGTGTCATTGCAGATTGGTTTTTTTCAATACGGTTTTACATTGAATTATCGGATGCAGCACATTCATACCCAGTCCCGTGGATTTTTAAGCACATCAAGCAAAACGGCCTGCCGGGTATCGGGCTCGGGATGATCATTGTAGTCCCACCGGACGCGCGGCGGCAGACTCATCAATATGGATTCGATACGCCCCCCTGTTTTGAGTCCGAACAGCGTACCCCGATCGTGGATCAGGTTGAATTCAACATATCGGCCCCGGCGCAGTTCCTGGAAGTAGCGCTCCTCATCACCCCACAGCTCATTCTTTCGCCGCTCGACGAGGGGCAGATAGGATGAGAGAAACGCATCGCCGCAAGCAGTAGTCATATCATGCCAGAACTCCAGGTTCTGCTCCTGCCCGGATCGCAGATAATCGAAGAAAATTCCACCGATGCCCCGCGACTCGCCACGGTGCTTGTTGTGAAAATACCGGTCACACTCGATCTTAAACCGGGGATACAATTCGGGATGAAAGCGGTCACATGCCGTCTTGTAAATCTGGTGAAAATGGCGTGCGTCCTCCTCGAAAAGGTAGTAGGGTGTGAGGTCGGCTCCTCCCCCGAACCAGGCATCCACCGGATCCCCGTCCTCCTTTTCATAAAGCTCAAAATAGCGGAAATTGGCATGTACGGTAGGGATCATCGGACTTTCGGGATGCAGAACAAGAGATATACCGCAGGCGTAAAACCAGCCCTGGGTCACACCAAACCGCTTGCGGATGAGCTCAGGAAGTTCGCCATGCACCACTGAGGTATTGACGCCGCCCTTTTCAAAAATCTTTCCCTTTTCAATGACCCGCGACCGGCCGCCGCCACCGTCCCCGTCCCGCTCCCAGCTATCCTCCCGGAAACCAGCCCTGCCATCGGCGGACTCCAGCGCCTTGCATATCCGGTCCTGTGCATCGTGAACCCATCCCGTAAACGACTCTTTTATTGACATTACTCAGGAATTGACATGATTCAGGAATTATTTTTGGATGATGCAGGTGATCCGGTATTTAATACGACTTCACGGCATCCACAAACGCTTTGGCATGATCTACCGGTACATTGGGCAGGATGCCATGACCCAGATTCACAATATAACGATCTTTGCCGAAGCGGTCGATCATGCTTTTGACCTGATCGCGTATGACAGGCACCGGCGAGAGCAGCCGGCTCGGATCGTAATTGCCCTGAAGTGTGATATCCCAGCCTGCCGCCTGGCGTGCGTACTCCGGACCAACAGTCCAGTCGATGGAAAGTGCGGCCGCCCGGGTCTGCCAGGAAAGCAGTTCAAGTGCATACCACGCCCCCTTGGCAAAGAGCACAACCGGCGCACCTTTCACCTCCTCGGTGATGCGCTGCAAATACGGCATCGCAAACGTGTTGAAATCATCGGGACCCAGCAGGCCCGCCCAGCTGTCAAAGACCTGGACGGCATGAACACCGGCCCGGATCTGCGCATTCAGATAATCCACCGTGATGTCGGTTAGCAGCGAAAGCACATGATGGGCCGCATGGGGATACTCATAGCAAAACGCCTTGGCCTTCGAAAAATCCTTTGACCCGCGTCCTTCCACCATATAGCACAAGAGGGTCCAGGGTGCCCCTGAAAAACCGATTAGCGGCACACGTCCGGCCAGGCGCTCATTTGTCGCACGTATGCCCTTCATGACGTAACCGAGTGCTTCGGCAACATCAACAGGCTTAAGCGCCAGAGCCTGATCCTCGCTCTGAATGGGATTTTCCAGGACCGGACCCACTCCGGACTTCATTTCGATGGACTGACCAAGCGCCCGCGGCACAACCAGAATATCCGAAAACAAAATGGCCGCATCAGGTCCGATCTCGTCGATCGGCAGACAGGTGATTTCCGCGACCAGCTCCGGTGTTTCGCATCGGGTAAAAAAATCGTATTTCTCCTGGAGTTTGAGGTAGGAAGGCAGGTAGCGGCCGGCCTGGCGCATCATCCACACGGGTGGACGAGGAACCGGTTCTCCGGCAAGAGCTTTGAGATAAAGGTCATTCCGGAGTTTGTCGGTATGGTGCAGATCATTCTGGTGTAAATCATTCTGGGGCATATCGTACCTGGGCAAATCGTGCAGGGATATCATTGAAAAAAACACCCGGAATCATGCCCGGGATCATAAGCGATATGATACAAGTTTTATCATCTCATCAAAAGCGGGTGATTCCGGGATGTGCGGCTCGCGGCCGGTGATACGGCGGACTGCCTCTGCGGTTGTTTTACCGACTGCGATGGCATGCCAGTCACCCCCGGGCACTCCATAGATCCGGCAAAATTCCGATACGCCATCCGGACTGTAGAACAGTATCGCATCAAATACCACATTAAGAGGTTTCGGGTTGATAACGGAACGGCGTTCATAGACTACCGCTTCCGTGAGAGTGATGTTATGCTTCCTGCTGACCTCCATCAGCTCCCGGCGACGCTCGGCAGCACAAAAGTGCACCGCGGACCGGATCCCGTCCCGCGCCATTGCTTCACCCAAGGATAAGCCATCACCACCCTGCGGCAACCTGATATCGACGGACGAAAAAGTCTTTCGCACTGCATCAGCAGTCGCTGGTCCGACAGCATAAATCGGGGGGATGACGGCTGAAACGGCACCGCGCTCCTTCCAGACATGCCACCATCCCTCTACTCCGCGCCGGCTGGTAAATACCCAGGCATCCGGTTGCGAGCCGGTACACAACGCATCGATGACATCAGATGGCGGCGTTACCCGGCGGTATATCCAAACCGGATAATCGATCAGCAGGATGTTGTGCTTTTTTGCAAGTGCCACATCCGCAGACTCAGCCAGACGTGTGGAAAGTACGATGCGCGGCCTGGCGGAGGATGAAGCCGGTGGTGTGGATGAAGCAGGTGATTGAGAACGTGTGTGATTTTGGGTTGTATGCTGGATTTGATCTGTATTTTTTTTTTCATCCGCCTCCATTCCGCCCCTCAAGTCACGGATCAGCGCATCCGCACCAAGCCTCAGCGCCTCATCTGCCGCGCGCTTCCCGAGATCAGAAGCCAGATCGATCTGCTCAATCATATCAAACTGAATGAGTCCGGTCCCGTCGGGGTAAACGGTGTTTACCCGCAACCGTACCACCCTGTCATCGACAACGGCCAACGCCCCGACCGGTGCACTGCAGCCGCCCTCCAGGGCATGGAGCACGTCCCGTTCAATCGTTGTGCAAAGTGCGGTATCCGGATCGTGAATGCCCTGAATCGCCTCATGGATGTGCTTGTCATCTCTCCGGATCATGACAGCCATTGCTCCCTGAGCCGGTGCCGGCAGCATCCAGTCCAGCTTCTTCGAAATAACATGGTCCAGGCCAAGCCTGATAAGACCGGCCGCTGCAAAAATGGCTCCATCCCAATCGTTTTCTGCAAGTTTCCGCAGCCGGGTCTGGACATTTCCGCGTATATCGGTCATCCGGTGCAACGGATAACGGGCAAGCCACTGTCCGATCCGCCGGTTACTGCTGCTGGCGATTACAGCACGAAAGTGCGGATCATCAGAAAAAACAGGTGTCGCAGCAGCCTGATGGTGAAAATCATCACGCTTGTCGGACAAATAATGCTTTGCGGCATCACGGGTGACAAGCACATCGGCCGTATCCTCGCGCTCACTTACCGCACCAATGGTGAGACCATCCGGCAACCGGGTCGGAATATCCTTGAGCGAATGCACGGCCAGATCAATATCACCGGACAAAAGCGCCTCATCCAGGGCTTTGGTGAAGACTCCTTTGCCGCCCATCATCGGAAGCGGCGTATCCAGGACACGATCCCCTTCTGTTTTAATGAAACGAAGCTCCGCCTTGCGTCCGGCCCGGGTGAGATGATCCAGAACAAACCGGGCCTGCCAGGTTGCAAGCACACTGTCACGGGTGCCTATGCGTATCGGTCTTCCGGTCATCGGTCGGCATCGGACTCCGATTCCAGCTTGAACATGGAGTGTACGAGTCGTGTTATCTCTTCGGGTGCTTCGTGATTTTCCTTGAGGTGATCGATGGAGTGCGCCATGATCTTGTTGACAATGCGCCGGGTGAGATGGTCGACATCCTCAAGAGACGATTCGGGTAATTTGGAACGGAATTTTTCGATTTCACGACTTCGGATATCGTGAAGCTTTTCATTGAGCGCACGAATGGTCGGCACCACTTTCTGCTCCGAAAGCCAGGTTTTGAAATTTCCGATTTCCTGGTCGATGATCGCCTCGACTTTCGGGATATTCCGCTCGCGGCGCTTGAAGGCCTCGTCTGTGGTGTCGTTCAGCTGATCCATATTCACCAACTCCACATTGGGATGATCTTCCAGTGCCGGATCAATATTTCTGGGGACGGACAGGTCAAGCATGACCACTTTGCGGTTGATTCCTTCCAGTTCCGAAAGCTGTTCGCGACGGATTACGGGAAGATCGGCACCGGTGGCAACAATGACCAGATCGGCCTGCACCAGTTCGGTATTAAGATTTTCGAGCCCGGCCACCGGAAGGTGGAAACGCTCACCAAGATGCTCGGCCCGCTGTCTGTTGCGATTCAGCAGCACCACATTTCGGGCTCCCATGGATATCAGGTTCTTGCAGGTGATCTTCCCGATTTTGCCGGTTCCCACCAGCAGAATACTCTTGTCGCGAAACGAAGCGAGTCTGTTGCGGGCAAACTGAACGGCGGCGTAGGCCGTCGTAGCAGCGCCGCTGGCCAGATCCGTTTCGGTGCGTGACCGCTTGTGGGTCCGCAGCACAAATTGCATAAGCCGGTGCAGTACGGTATCCGCCATGCCGAGTTCGTGCGTATTCTCGTAGGCTTCCTTCACCTGCTTGATGATCTGCAGGTCACCCAGAATCTGCGCATCGAGTCCGACCGCAACACGAAGCAAATGCCGGACGGCCTCCTCACCTTCAAAAACAAAACCGAACTCATCAAAATGATCACGCATGCCATCACTGTGCTTGACCAGCAGCTCAATGAGGATGCCGGGCGTGGTAGTGCGTGCAAAGATCTCGGTGCGATTGCAGGTGGAAATAATGATGACATCCCTCAGTCCGATGATCTGCGCATCCTCAAGAAATGCCTTCTTTTGCCCCGAAGAGAGGCTAAAGCACTCTCTCATTGCCACATCGGCTTTCCAGTGGTTGATTCCAACCGCTGAAAATTCTTTAATCTGCGGGGTTGTTAATTTCATCCGGTTTTGAATGCGATCACATGCTGATTGATATTGAACTCCTTAAATACCTTGAGGTTCCGATAAATTTTGTACATTTTTTCCCACCTGCTGCGGAGTGCCTGTAATATGTCCAATTTTTTGGGAAATTTCATCCTCTAATGCAGCTAAAAAATCGGGATGGTCATTGAGGCCCTTGCTAACTACCATCTTTACCAAATGCTTCTTCTTCTCTGCTATTACCTCGCGCAGCTCGATATTCAGTTCATGCTGGGTTTCGATGTGATCCGTTACAAAAGCAACGGGTATCAGAACCATATGTTTTATACCGTAATCGATGAGACGCAACACCAGCTCCTCGGTATTGGGCTGTGTCCATTTGGACGGTCCAACGCGTGACTGATACCCAAGCCAGTGCGTTTCGCGGTAGCTGCGCATCTTCATAATCGCATCAACCGTCTCTTCGATCTGTCTTGTGTAGGGATCCCCTTTGTCCACCTCGCTGAGCGGCGTCCCGTGCGCTGTGAAGACCAGGTGCACCTTGCTGCGCTCCTCATCTGTAAAGTCCTCGCTCAAACGCTCGTCAATACGCTTGTTGATTGCCGAGAGGTATTTTGGATTGAGATGATACTGCCCGACCAGATACTCCTGCCACTCCGGTTGAGGGCTGTCGGTGGAACGCCCGTCGCGGATGGCCTCCCAGTTGCGGAAGCTGCTGCCGGTTGTAGTAAATGAAAACTGCGGATAAAGCGGCAGCAGAACCAGATGATCGATCCTGTCGGCAACGGCTTCCTCAAAGACATCATAGTCGAACGGCACCCAGTACCGCATGGCTGTGTACACTTTCACAAAATGATCCGGCCATGACTCTTTCAGCTTTTTCTCCATCGATTTGCGCTGAAGCTCAGTGAGTGAGTTGATAGGCGAACAGCAGTCTGACACCACCTTGTTCTGACGGTTAGGACAGTATTTACTGCCCTGGCATCCATCCGGACATGCATTGATCTCCCGGTACTTCTCCGCCACGCCCTTGTAGCGCAGCTTCGCAATCACTTTTGCAAGCCGGTTTTGAAACCGGCCACCGCCAAGATTGATGATGTCCTGATCGCCGAACAGATTTTCAAGAAACGACCGGACGGCCTCCACGGAGGTAGGTCCGCCAAGATTCAGCAGCACAACTCCGATTCTTTTTCCGCTTTGACTCATGTAGTAATATGGTATTTGACCCTATCATGTTGTCTGACAATGGTATCCAAAAGCAACGCTGAGAGGGTGATTAAGGCAACACTGAAATTACGCATTTTCAGGAAAAAATGCAGGGTTTCAGGTAAACTCGACCGGAATGTAAC
Organism: Balneolales bacterium; assembly: GCA_007134845.1. Classification (GTDB taxonomy): domain Bacteria; phylum Bacteroidota; class Rhodothermia; order Balneolales; family Natronogracilivirgulaceae; genus SKNL01. The sequence goes on along the minus strand of SLKA01000047.1, from coordinate 2,352 downwards.
CGGTACGTCATGTCGCCAGCCGGGAAGAATGATCTTCGGGCTCTTCCTCGACCCATTCCGGGTCACGGCTTGACGGTGCAAGGTAGAAGTAAAAGCGGCTGCCCTTGCCAACCTCACTTTCCACATGAATATCACTTTCGTGCGCTTTAAGGATGCCCTTGACCACCGAGAGTCCGAGTCCGGTTCCACCCTTGTCCCTCGACCGCGCCTTGTCGGTCCGGTAAAAACGGTCGAAAAGCCTGGGCCAGTGCGCTTGCGGTATTCCAATTCCTGTATCCTGCACTGATAATTCAACTTTATCACCCGTGTTTGTGTATTTCAGCGAGATGGTACCGTTGTTTGTAAATTTAATGGCATTGGAGACCAGGTTATCGAGCACCTGCTCAATCTTTCCGGGATCGGCGTGCACCATGCAGCGGTGTGTGTCCGCAACCAGCTTCACACCTTTATTGCTGGCCGGCTGCCTGTACCATTCTGAAACATTGCCTACCAGTTCAGCCAGATTCACATGCTCCCGAATTACAAAGTTCTCATCCGAGTCGAACCGCTGCAGTGTCATCAGATCTTTGAACAGCCGACCGATTCTTTCTGTTTGGCTGCGCAGATTGCGCACATACTTGCGGCGTTTTTCATCATCCAGATCAGGCAGTTCCAGCATCTCCAGCGATCCCATGATCGTGTGTAACGGGTTACGGACTTCGTGCGTGATATCGGCAAAAAACTGCCCCTGCTTTTCATTAAGCTGCTGCAGATGTTCATAATCAGCCCGCAGTTTCTGTGCCATTTTATTCACCGACTCGGAAAGCGTACCTATTTCATCATCTCGTTTGGTCCGGATGACATGTCCGGTATCACCCTGGGCGATCCGCTCGACATCGCGGGTCAGTTTCAGCAGTGGCCGGGCCATGTATTGCGCCAAGATAGTACTGAACACGAGAATAATGAGAATGGCCACCACCAGTCCGAGATAGATGATCCTTCGAATATCCGTGATCGGCTGGAATATCCGGCTTTTTGACTGGTTGATCGCAAAAAAACGGGCAGGGTTCCTGCTCTCCTGAATAGAGGCATACACCCATATATTGTCGTCATTGGGTTGGTTGATGGTCTGCAAAACGGGTTTATCAGCCAGGAGCCGGCGCAACTCATCCGGCCGCAGATGCAGATGCGGCGATCGCTGGGTTCCATCTGGCCAGGCAGCAAGCATTGCCCCGTTGGAATCATAAAGAGCGATATGGTAGTTTGAGACATTACCGACTCGCTCCAGTTCCTCCTGCAACTGCACCCCATCCGGCAGGAATCTGAGCGTATGCATCATCCAATAGGCATCGCTCTCCATATCGGTGACAGCCTGTTCCAGCATATAGGCGCGAATGTAAAAGAGAGCATAAGCGCTTCCGGCTGTTACCGTTACAACCAGAATGATCGTCAGCATCAATACCAGCTTGGAGCGAATGTTCATCAGGAGAAAGCCAGTTCTTTATTCAGTCCGTATCCCATTCCACGATAGGTTTTTATTAACTCGCCATCTTCTCTGAGCTTCAGACGCAGGTTCTTGATATGGACATCCACGGTTCGGTCAAACACATATTTTTCCTCATCGGTGATATACTCAAGGATCTCCTGGCGGGTGTAGACCCGCTTCGGGTTCTCAAAAAAGAGCTTCAGAAGTTTGAACTCGGTATTGGTGAGCTCTATCTTTTCTCCGTTCTGCCATGCTTCCATGCTTTCCGGGGCCACAAAGACACTCCTGTAGGCGATCCAGCTGCCTTTTTCCTGCGGACGCCGGCGCAGCATCGATTCCACATGAGCCTTCACCAGGTTCAGGCTCGCCGGCTTGGGTATGTAATCGTCTGCGCCCAGATCGAGTCCGGCGATCTCATCTTTCTCCTTGTCCTTTGCAGTGAGAAATATCACCGGAACATCACTTAAAACCGGATGTTTGCGAAGATAGCTGCAGATCTCATAGCCGGACTTATCCGGGACCATGATATCCAGGATGGCGAGGTCGATGGTCTGGGCGTTTTTGTCAATCAGTTCGACAGCGCGATTGCCGTCCATCGCAAGAAGCACATCGTAGCCATGCATTTCAAGATAGTTGGAAAGCATCTCCGCAGGTTCGGCTTCATCTTCCACAAGTAATATCGTACGTTTGAAATTCACAATTGGATTCGGTTTTACCGGGACCGGATTCCCGGTACAGTTAAAGTATTTATGAAGAGTATTTGAATAAATCACAGCTGTCCAAAACGTTTCAAGATATTCAAATTCTCTATGATTTGGTACATTTAGGACAGATTATTCGTCTTTTCCAAAATCAATCCCCCCAATGAAACAATGTTATTTGTCCGG
>SLKA01000092.1 GCA_007134845.1 Balneolales bacterium | reverse complement strand
TGGTGTCTTTGAGCGACTCGCCCTTGCTCACGCTCGAAGCGCTGCTGGAAAAATTGACCACGTCCGCCCCCATCCGCTTCTGGGCCATTTCGAATGAGATGCGCGTGCGCGTGCTGTTTTCATAAAAGAGGTTGACGATGGTCTTGTCGCGCAGCGTGGGGATTTTGGGAATGGGGCGGTTCAGGATCTCCAGGAAATTGTCGGTCTGGTCCAGCACATGATGGATGTCTTCCGCGGAATAGTCTTTCAGTCCAAGCAAATGCCGGTGCGGAAAAACGTACGATGCATCCCTGGGTTCGGTCACGTTCCTGGTTCCTCCTCTTTTGTGACGACAAGCACGGCCTCCCTGCCGTCCTGTTCTTTCGTCAATACACGGATCTCCTCGCTAAGATGGGTGGGCACATACATGCCGACATAGTCGGCCGCCACCGGCAGCTCACGGTGTCCGCGGTCCACCACGCAGCAGAACCGCACACTGGCCGGACGCCCGAAGCTCATCAGCGCGTCCATCGCCGATCGAACCGTGCGTCCCGTGTAGAGCACATCATCCACCAGAATCAGATCCTTACCGAACAGGTCAAACGGAATGTCGGTGATCTGGACCGTGGGCATCCTCATCCTGGTGCGGAAATCGTCGCGGTAGAAGGTGGTGTCGAGCACGCCCATGGGAAGATCCACCGAAAACCGCTCTTTGATAATGCCGTGGATGCGGCGGGCGATATCCACCCCGCGGGTCTGCATACCGATGATTGCCAATGTGTTCAGGTCATCAAAAGGTTCCACAAACTGATGTGCCAGCCGCATGTAGGTGCGATCGAGATCCTCGGCGGTAAGCAGGGTTTGTGCCATGAAATGCAGCCTGTTTATTGTCCTTTTCCGGTCGGGTTCCTGTCAGTTGATGGCCGGGTTCGGGACGAATTCTGACCGGATACTGATCTATTTCTGATCGGGATGATGACCGGGGATAAATTACCATTCGGCACGCACTTTGACAACCGGATGTTTGTTAAAAAATAGAACGAATGATGCAACCCGTTTTTACGTTTCGATTCGGGTAACAAAGGTCTCAACAGACCGGCGATATAATTTTAACAGAAGCTAATGAAGAACAATATGGTCAGCGTGGATTTCTGGGATACGCTTGTAAGGGCGGATTCGAACGGAGAAAAACGCACCGAAGCCCGTATGAACGCACTGCGCACCGTATCCCGACGGTATGGAATAGAGCCGACCGACGAGGCCATTCGTAATGCGCGCGAGCATGTTTCCCGCGCATTCGACGAGGAGTGGTTTGGCCGTCAGCGTACCATGACTACCCGGGAGCTGGTCCAGGGCATGCTCGATCTGCTTGCCATACCTGCCAAACCGGCGGAGGTGGATGATCTGACAGAGGCGTTTCGCGAGTCACTGTTTCTGGGTCCGCCCGAACTTGCCCCCGGTGTGAAGGAGGTCCTGGCGGGCATCAGCATCTACTACCGGCTGGCAATCATCTCCGACACCATGTTCTCGCCGGGATCGGTGATCCGCCGGTATCTCGACCAGATGGATGTGCTGCAATACTTCGATGCCTTCGCTTTCAGTGATGAACTGGGCGTGAGCAAGCCGCATCGCAAAGCCTATGAAATGGTACTCAGGAATACCGATGCGGATGCGGCCCGATCATGGCATGTCGGCGACATGCTTAAAACCGATATCACCGGAGCGAAAGCAATGGGCATGCAGGCAATACTTTACACCGGATTTGCCCTACCGGCCGTCACAGAAGCTTCTCTTGATGCACCTTCCGGAAATACAGCCACGGCAGCCGCTCCCGACTACGAATGCAAATCCTGGGAGAACGTTGCGGACATCCTGATATCCGAACTTTGAAGCCGGGTTTCAAGCCTGGAATGTTAGCAACACATGCGCTCCGTCGCTGCTGGTCATGCGCAGCTCCGCGGCAAGCTGGCGGGCAAGTCCGCGAATGATGTTGAACCCAAGGCTGCTGCCCTTGCCTGCAATCACCTCATCCGGCAGACCGACCCCATCATCCATCACCTCAAGCGTGTATTCCTCCTTCTCCCCATACTTCTTCATCTTAAGATATACATTGCCTGACTCCCTCCCCTTGAATGCGTGCTTATAGGCATTGGTAAACAATTCGTTAATAATTAGACCGCACGGAATCGCCTTTGTGATGTCGAGTGTCGCTTCGTCACAGTCCAGGTTCACGCTGATAGCACACGTCTCCGACTCGTATGTGTCCTGAATCGTTTTCACGAGCTGCTGTATATAGTCGCCCATCTCGACACTTGCGAACAGTTCGGACTGATACAGCTTTTCATGGATCAGGGCCATGGTTTTGATGCGTCCGACGCTTTCATGGAACATTTCTTTTGCCTCTTCGTCCTTCACATAATCCGACTGAAGGGTCAGGAGTGCCGATACCACCGCCAGGTTGTTCTTCACACGATGATGAATCTCCTTGAGCATCACCTCTTTTTCCTCCAGTGAGTCCCTGATCTTCTGATCGGCTATCCGCTTTTCCTCCCGGAGCTTCCAGTTATGGATCTCCCGGCTGACTGAAATCGGGATTCTTCTCAGGGCATCCTTCATCACGTAATCCTGTGCACCGGTCCGAACTGCCTCCACCGCGGTCTCCTCGCCGACCGTTCCCGAAACAATGATAACGGGTATGTCGTTGCCGGAATCCCTGATCATTTCAAGTGCTGCCAAACCGTCAAAACCAGGCAGATTATAGTCACATATGATGACATCCCATTTAGGCTCCTGCAGGGCTTTTTCCAGTGCCTCTGCCGTTTCAACCAGGGTGGCATCGGTGTCGTAACCGCCCCGTTGCAACTCAAGTTCAATCAGCTCGGCATCATCCGGCATATCTTCGATAATCAAAACCTTCAGTGGCTTCCCCATTGCGGCTCCTCCTCACATTGATGAGTGATACTGTAAAATCAATCTCCTGGTTCATTCAGCACCAGCCAGTACATCCCCAGATGCCGGATGGCACTGACAAAATTCTCAAAATCGACCGGTTTTCGGATATAACTGTTAGCACCGAGATCGTACCCGCGGATGACATCCTGTTCTTCCCGGGAGGATGTCAGTATTACCACAGGCAAACGCCGGGTCCGTTCGTTGCTTCTGATCTCCTTCAGCACTTCCAGACCATTGATTTTGGGCATATTCAGATCAAGCAGGATTACGGCCGGCAGTCCATTGGGCACTTCACCACGGTTGCCATGCAACATATGAAGGGCCTCTTCTCCATTCCAGGCGACTTTGACTTTATTGAGGATGTTGCTCTTCTCCAGAGCCATTAAGGTCAGGTCGACATCGTCAGGATTATCCTCCACCAGCAGTATATGTCTTTCCATTTTTTCCCCTATTCAACGATAAGCCTGCTATCAGAAAATAGTTTTTATCATTTAGTGATTATTATACACTTTTGTCCGGCAAGTTAAAATAGAAAACAGCGTCTTCATTTTCGTTGGATTCCGCCCGTATCGTTCCTGTATGACGCTGGATAATTCGCTGCACCGTAGCCAGGCCAATGCCGGTGCCAGGGAATTCATCCTGGCTGTGAAGCCGCTGAAATGCCATAAAAAGCTTGTCGTGATATTTCATGTTGAAACCCACGCCATTGTCCTTTACAAAAACGGTGACATTGCCCCTGGTGTCCTTATCACTCCCGTTTTCACGAATGCCGATTTCAATCACAGCCGGGTCGCGGGATGAGGAATATTTCCATGCGTTATCAAGCAAATTTTGCATCACTACGCGCAGAAGACTGACGTCGCCAGTAACCATCAGCTTATCCGGAGAACGAAAATCCACTTTTCTGTCCGGCTCTTTTTCCCTGAATGTTGTGATGATATCCCTGCTCAGCGCGGCAATATCCACCTGTTCCATTTTGATTTCAGTCCGGCTGATTCTGGACAAGCCCAGGATGTCATCAATAAGAAAACCCATGCGCTGCGAAGCCTGGCGCACCCTGTTCAAATAATTCACACCGCGATCATCAAGCTGGGCGGCATGTTCTTCCAGCAGCACCTGACTGAAACCGTCGATTCCCCGCAACGGCGCCCGCAAGTCATGCGAAACGGAATAGGCGAATGCCTCAAGCTCTTTATTGGCCAGCTCCAGTTCCCGGGTTCGCTGCCGGACTTTTTCTTCCAGTAATACATTGAGCTTCCGGATCTCCTTTTGGGCCCTGACACGCTCGGTTACATCATGAACAAGCGACATTACGGACACAAGATTTCCATTTTTGTCAAGCAATGCCGAATTGTACCACTCGCAGTGCCGCACATCGCCATTTCTGGTAAGATTACGGTTGCTGATAACATTGCGCAGTTCCTTTCCATCAAGCATCTTCTCCATTCTGCTCATGACGTATCCTTCGTCTTCCGAGTACACAAGACTCCACTTGTCACTGAACTTGCCGGCCACCTCTTCTTTTTTCCAGCCGAACATCTGTTCCGATTCACGTGACCATTCCATCACACGCATCTTAGCATCCCATTCCACAAATCCAAGCGGTGTATTCTGGATGTGGTAGGTCAGCCGGCTGTGGGCTTCGTTCAGTTCTTTCTCGGCCTGCAGCTTCTCAGTCAGATCCAGCACATTCCCCAAAGTGTAGAGCAGCCTGTCATTGTCATCAAAAAAGGCTTTGCCATTCAGGATCACCGATCGCCGGGCACCATCTTTCCTGACGACAGTGTACATCAGGTTTTTAACGCTGCCTTTCTCCATCAGCTCTTTTTTATGCTTTTCAAAAGTCGGGTAGTCTTCCGGGACAATTACATCTGCCCAGGATTTCTTGCCAATAATCTCATCATGTTCATAGCCAAGCATGTTGAGTTCGGCGTTGTTGATGTCAATGAATTTCAGGTCACTACCTAAACTGTGATAGCCTACCGGTGCTTCCTGGAACAGGTGCTTAAAGCGCGCCTGGGACTCCCGCAATTGTTCATAAAGTGTGGTTTCTTCATGAATATCACGCACCAGAAGCAGGCGACTCTCAATATGCTCAAAACTCCGCTTGTCGGTGAGGATCATCAGATACCAGCGCCATGTGCCGTTTTTATGACGAAGACGGACCTGTTTTTTAACCGGATCGTGATCCCTGTCATCAATTTTGTATGGCATTCTCAGGTCATGAAAACGGGTCAGATCATCCGGGTGGACAATAATTTCGAAATCATCCATGTGCTGCAGTTCGTTATCATCATAGCCCAGAATATCCCTGACAGCGGCATTGGTATAGCTGAATCGCTGGTTGTCATCCACCTGGATCACCACCTGGTTTCCCTGTTCGATAAGTGTCCGGTAAAGATCAAACTGCTCCGTGTACTCAGAGCGCATGCGGGTTACCCAGGATATGTGCCTGCTTATGAGGACATAAAGCAGCAGGGCTGTGATCAGCACATAAAACCAGCCCTTGATCGTCTGGAACTGCGTCAAGGTGGCCGGATCGTCGATTAGCTGCTCAAGCAGACGGTCCGAAAACAGAATCCACAAAAAACCCAGCACAAGGTAAATAATGACAATATTCCATGTATTAAGCTGAAAAAGACGGTATTTATTCGGTTCCCACATGAATGATCCGTTGTGAAGGGGCGTTGCAATGGCAGGTTCGGAGGCTTTCCGGACATCAACAAGATGATATTCAACAAGCTGATATGGAGTCTTCCTGAAAATGTAGATAAATACGGGTTCAAAATGAAATGAACGGGGCCGATCGGATGCTGACCATATCTTCTGTTTCTTTTATGACGGGCAACGGTTATTTTTCAGGGCTTTTTGGATTGATGCATTCCAATTGATGCATTCCATTATCATACCACACGTTTAAAAACATCATCACCATGAACATCCACGAATACCAGGCAAAGGAATTACTGAATGCGTACCAGGTGGCCATACCGGATGGCATCGCGGCCTTTTCTGTTGATGACACCGTCAAGGCTGCGGAAATACTCAAGCAAAAAGGCACCAGTCTCTTTGTGGTGAAAGCGCAGATCCATGCAGGCGGACGCGGCAAGGGGCGCACCAAATCATCCGGCGCCAAAGGCGTTATTCTGGCCAGATCGGTTGGCGAAGTGAGGACAGCCGCTGAATCGCTGCTTGGTGATACTCTGGTGACCATTCAGACCGGTGAGGCAGGTAAAAAAGTCGAACGGCTGTATATCACCGACGGTGTCGAAATCGAACAGGAGTATTATGTCGGTGTGACCCTGGACCGCACACGCAACCAGAATGTGATCATGGTTTCGACCGAGGGTGGCGTGGAGATCGAAAAAGTGGCGGAGGAAACGCCCGAAAAAATTGTCAAGGAGTGGGTTGAGCCGGGACTGCCTCTGCAGGGACATCAGGCGCGACGGCTAGCATTTTCGCTCGGACTCACGGGCGAGCCCTTCAAAAAAGCAGTGAAATTCATCACGGCACTTTACAAAGCGTTCGAAGACACCGATGCCTCCATCGTGGAGATCAATCCGCTTGCGCTCACCGGCGACGAAGATGTTGTGGCTCTTGACGCCAAAATCAATTTTGATGACAACGCGCTCTATCGCCAGCCCGATATTTATAAGCTGCGTGACAAGTCAGAGGAAGATCCGCTGGAAGTGGAAGCGGTGGAGTCGGACCTGAACTACATCAAACTGGATGGCAATGTCGGATGCATGGTGAACGGGGCCGGACTCGCCATGGCGACCATGGACATGATCAAGCTGGCCGGCGGCGAACCTGCAAATTTCCTGGATGTCGGCGGCGGCGCCAATGTGGATACCGTGCGCAACGGCTTCCGGATCATCCTCAAGGATCCCAATGTAGAGGCGATACTTATCAATATTTTTGGCGGCATTGTACGGTGCGACCGGGTGGCCAACGGTATCATCGAGGCAGCCAAGGATCCTGAAATAGCCAAAAAGCTGGAAAGTATGCCGCTTATTGTCCGGCTTCAGGGCACCAATGCCGAAGAGGGGAAAGTGCTTATTGATGAAAGCGGTCTGAATGTGATTTCGGCCGTACTGCTTAAAGAAGCTGCCGAGGAAGTGACGAAAGCGATCAGCGCCTGATGTTACGTCGCCCTGCGATGCTTCATGGCCGCATCATCCCTTCATCACCGATGCGTAATAATCCTCGTACAGGTCTACGATTTTGTTCAATTCAAAAACTTCGGCACGTTTGCGGGCATTGCCTGCCAGCTTTTTCTGTAGCTTATCATCACGCAGTATGGAAACCGCGAAACTGCCCATTTCTCCGGTATCACCCAGATCGCAGAGATAGCCGGTTTCTCCATGGATGTTCAGTTCGGGGAGTCCGCCTATGTTGGAACTGATCACAGGCACGCTACAACTCATGGCCTCCAGTGCAGCGAGTCCGAACGTCTCCGACCCTGACGGAATCAGGAAAAGATCGGCAATGGAAAGGATGTCCTCTATCTTCTCCTGTTTTCCAAGAAATCGCACTTTGCCGCAAATCTTCAACTCGCGGCACTTGTTCTCCACTTTCTGCCGGTCCGGTCCGTCTCCTATCAGCAGCAGATGCGCCTCAATACCGCTCTGAAGCACCTTGTGGAAAATTTCAACGGTATCGCTCACGCGTTTGACTTCCCGGAAATTGCTTACATGGACCAGCACCTTTTCGCCGTTCGGACAGAGCGCTTTCTTGAAGTGGCTTTTTTCGGACTTCTGGAATCTATTCAAGTCGATGAAATTGGGGATGACTTCGATCTTCTTTTTGATATCAAACCGTTTACAGGTCTCCTCTCTCAGATATTCCGATACCGCCGTCACCCCGTCGCTTTTGTTGATGGAGAAGGTGACCACCGGGGTGTAACTCGGATCGCTGCCCACAATGGTGATGTCTGTTCCGTGCAGGGTGGTTACTACGGGAATGCCCTGACCCGATTCTCTCAGAATTTGATTGGCCAGATAGGCTGAGGTGGCATGCGGGATGGCATAGTGCACATGAAGCAGATCAAGCTTCTGGAATTTGATGATATCCACCATATGACTGGCCAGTGCCAGATCATACGGCGGATATTCAAACAGCGGGTAGGCCGAGAAGGTCACTTCGTGAAATGAGATGTTCTCATGAAACGCATCCAGCCGCATGGGCCTGGCATAACTGATGAAATGCACATTATGGCCGCGCGTTGCAAGACCCTTGCCAAGCTCTGTCGCCACAACACCACTGCCGCCATACGTCGGGTAAAGCACTATTCCAATATTCATAAACTCACTATCGGTTACTAACTATCACTAAATACAATCACTAAATTACTACCACTACATTACTACCACTACATTATTACTATCACTTACATTACTGCCACTACATTCTCACATTTTCTTTTGGCGAACAGTCAATCCAGCCAGTTCTTCCGGCAAGCACAGCGGTCCTTTCAACATACACATGATGAAAAAGATACGGATAAAAACCGACAGATTTCTCCATTTAACGCTGATTAACGCTGGTCCATAGATCAATAAATCCAATTCAACGGTCATCCATCCGCCTCAGCGGTGATCCACTAGCTTGCATTGTGATTCCATTACTTCAGCAGTGATCTGAATGTTTACGAAGTGATCCACTTGTTTCCGGCCGGGACGCTGCCGACATTAGTAAACCAATCCGTTTAAAAAAATCATTCCAACTGGATATGCTTTTAGTAACATTATCGTTTTTATGAACCGAAGGTCACGAAGTGCCCAGTGAAACGAGTAAGCGAAATCAAAATTGAATTAAACAGATGAAAGAAAATATCATTATGGAAGTGTAGTGCTACTAAGTTGTATATTCCAATGATGGGGTCATTTTCTTGAATTTGACCGGCAGAATATTCATTCTTATCCATTTACAGACTCTCTGATTTACTCATTACTTATGGCAGGTCATTCCAAATGGTCGAAAATCAAGCGCAAGAAAGCAGGCGTAGATGCCGCTCGCTCCAGGGTTTTCAGCCGGATCTTACGAGAAATCACGATAGCTGCACGTCTTGGCGGCGGTGATCCGGCTGGCAATCCACGGCTCAGTCTTGCAATCGACAATGGCAAGTCCAGCAACTTGCCCAAGGACAACATCGAGCGGGCCATCAAAAAGGGCACCGGCGAACTGGGTACAGGCGAAAACTTCGAGGAGGTCGTCTACGAGGGATACGGTCCCGGCGGTGTCGCCTACATCGTGGAGGCCACAACCGACAACTCCAAGCGCACCGTGGGCGAAGTGAGGCATGCGTTCACCCGCTTTGGCGGCAACCTGGGCACCAGCGGATCCGTATCCTACCTGTTTGAGCAGAAGGGTATTATCTCCATTCCGGCCGCAGGGATCGACGTGGAGGCGTTTATGCTGGAAGCGATAGATGCCGGTGCTGAAGATATCTCGGAAGATGATCCGGAGCAGCTCGAGGTGACCACACAGCGCGAGGACCTTTTTACAGTCCACAAACGGCTGGAAGAGCTTGGCTACACCATTTCTAACGCCGAGTTACAGTGGATACCAGCGACGGAAGTGAAACTGGATGATGCCACAGCTCTTACGAATTTCAGACTGATGAGTTATCTTGAGGATAACGACGATGTCAGCAACGTATTCAACAACATGAAGATGGATGAGGAAACCATGGCTGTTGCCGAACAGCTGTGATGCAAGTTTTTTAAGCGCCCGCATCTAAAAAATTATATCTGATGTACGGAAAAATACCCATTATACTGACGGTGCTATTCGCGGTTGTCCTTACCGGTTCGATTGATAACAACCGCGCCCGTGAGGCAAACCGTGCATTCCTGGAAGGTGATTACGAGCAGGCGGAAATGCTCTACCGTGAAATCCTTGAGCGGCACCCCGAATCACCGCGCATCCTGTTCAATCTCGGAAATGCACTGGCCTACCAGGGCAAGTTCGAGCAGTCGGTCGAGGCATACCAGCAATTTCGCGAATTGACGGATGACCCTGCCGAATATGCATCGGCAGAGTACAACATGGGCTATCTCTACGGTGAACAGGGCAACTACAGGGAGGCACTCCGTCATTTCCAGGATGCCATAAATCTGGATCCGGGCGATGAGGACGCCAAGTTCAATTACGAACTGCTTCGGCGCAGGCAGCAGGACTCACCGCAGGACCAGGGCGACGACGAGCAGCAGGAGGATCAACAACAGGATCCACAGGACAGCCCGATTCCACCTACACAGGACCAGGATCCGGATCAACAGGATGAACAAACACAACAGTCGCCGTCTGAAGCCGATGACCAGAGTCCGCAGTCGGAGCGGGATCAGCAGGGCGGAGCTCAGCCTGAAATCACCGACCAGCAACTCGAACATGCCGAGGATATCATGAATGCACTTGAGCAGATCGAGAAGGACCTGATCAAGGACTTCAAGAAGCGTCAGCACGAGGCCGTCGACCCGCAAGAAAAAGACTGGTAAGCTGCATGAACCTGATTTCTCCTCCAATATCTGATTCATTGGTCTCAACCTTCCTGGCAGAATGGACAAGCGCTCGCTCTTGCATGCGGCTTGCCGTTCCGGTCATGCTTGTTACAGTACTGATAGTTGCCGGTCCGGAGGCTGTACATGCGAGTGATGTGCGCGTCTCTGCCTCGGTATCCTCCACGCACATTGCCGTGGGCCAGCAGCTTACGCTCAGCGTGGAAGTTCAGAGCCGTGAGCCGCGAACCGTGTCACAGCCGGAATTGCCCGAACTGGACGGCATGCAGTATATGTCAAGCCTCCCTCAGACCAGCAGCCGCTACTCCCTGGTCGACGGCATTTCCCAGATGACGTATCGCTACAATTACTCTTTGCTGGCAACCGAAGTGGGAAGTTTCCAGATCCCATCCGTTTACATTTCTGTGGATGGTCGTGAATACCATACCCGTCCGATATCGGTCAGAGTCCGTTCCTCCGGTGACGATGATGCCCAGCCGAGAGGCCGGCGTCCCCAGAGGCCCGAGATGTTTCTTGAAATGGAACTGAGCGAGGAGCGCCCCATCAGAGGCCAGCAGATTATTGCCGAAATAGTGCTCTATTTCCGGAATACCATTGAAGTGAATACATTTCATGTAACCCAGAGCTGGCAGACCGAGGGTTTCTGGAGGGAAGACCTGAATCGCAGTCCCACCCGCAGGCCCGAGTCCGTCATCCTGGATGGCATACCCTATCGCAGAGCCGTACTCAACAGGTACGCACTGTTCCCCACACGCGTCGGCGATCTGGATATCCCGCCTTTTTCGATCCGTGCTTCGGTGCGGCAGAGCGGGCGGTTCCGCGATGATATCAGTGGGTTTTTTGACGGGTTCGGCCAACAGCGAAACGTGGATCTTAAAACATCACCAAAATCGATCCGTGTTCTGGTACCGCCGACACCGCCTTCGGACGGACAGCTCATCAGTGCCCTCGGTCAGTTCCGGGTGGAGCGCACACTAAGTCAGGATGTGGTCAAACTTGGTGAATCGGTTGATGTGATTACGGAAATTCGTGGTTCCGGGAATCTTGGCCTCATCACCCGCCCGGTCTTTGAGTATCCGGCGAGCTTTGATACGCATCGACCAAGGGAAGTCATTGAACGGAATGAGCGATCACCCCAGATGTCGGGCAACAAACAGTATCGTGATGTTCTGATCGCGCGCAACGCCGGTACGTTCACCATCCCGGAAAACACCATACTGGTCTACGATGATATCCGCCGGCGGTATGAGCGGCATATCCTCCCTGCACTGACGATCGAAGTGATCCGGGATCCCAATGCCCGCATCACCATTGCCCAGGACCACAGAATCCGCCTGACCCCGATCCGCGGATCGGTAACCTGGACCAATGCGAACCGACGTCCGGCCTGGATCACATGGTGGTTCTGGTTCGCACTGATCATTCCGGGCGGCATCTTCGCCTACGGCTACCGCGCCCATATGTATCAGAGCAAGCTGAACAGCGACGAATCCTTCTCCCGGAAAGAGCTTGCCCTGTATAAAGCCGAAAGGCTTTTAAAATCAACATCCCGCATAACCGGAACCAAGGAAATTTACAGTATCATTCACAAGACGCTCACCAATTTCATCACGGACCGAATCAATCTGCCCAATGCCGGATTATCCGACAGTCAAATTGTGGCTGAATTACAGAAAAAGAATGTGACCCAGCCGGTGATCAAACGAGTGAGCACCCTGATACAAAAATGCGCTACCATCCGTTACACGCCGGATCCAACCGCAAGAGACCTGATGTCCGACCTATCAGAGGCCCGAAGGCTTATCTCAGACCTGGATGCGGAAATATGAGGATCCCGGAATCACATTCATCAACATCACCACGTCGGGCCGCCACCGTCAAACTGCACCTGTTTGCGGCATTTCACCGTTTTGTACGGTTGTTATTCTGCCTGTCATTTTTTTTACCGGGAGCGGCAATCGCCCAACCCACTGGCGATGATCGTCCTCAAGCCCTGTTCAACCGCGGCAACTACATGATGGAGGAAGAAAATTATACACAGGCCCTGGATATTTTCCGGCAGATAGAGAGCGGCAGCCATGCATCCGGACCGCTATTCTACAATATGGGCATCAGCTACCTCTATCTGGACTCTCTAGGCAAGGCCTCCCTCTATTTTCATAAAAGCACCGATTTTCGCGAAACAGCCGGACGCGGTCAGGAAGGCCTCGAGGCCGTGGAGCGGCTGATGCGCACGCGCGGGACGTTCATCCCTCAGCTTCCATGGTATGCATTTTTTGACTGGTTTTATTTTTACATGAACCACCTTGCATGGATAATTTGGGGACTCGTTTTTCTCAACGCCGGCGTGATCATCTTGCTTGCAGGATGGGTGTACCGGCCGAACCGCAGAATTGCAATTGCCGGAATGGCTGTCGCTGCTGCCGGCATTATCCTTGTTGCCACCAGCGTCACCATATCCATCTGGGCCAACGGATACCGTCAGGGCGTGGTGGTGGAAAACACCGTCCCCATTCAGCCTCAACCCGATTTCACCGTTGATGAAGATATGGCTCCGGATTTGGCTTATGAAGCGTATACTGTTACCTTGGACCAACGAAAAAGCAAACTACACGACGATTGGGTTCACATCCGGCTCCGAAATGGAGTATCCGGATGGATACCGGAATCGGCTGTGCGTATGTTATGATTTTCCCTCGAAAATTATTATTTCACATCACGCTGAAGATTATTCAAATTGACCCGAACATTAATCAAATGATATTAGCTTATGAGCACCCCGTTAGAGTACATTCAAAAACATCAGGAAACCTTTAAAAAAGAACTTTTTGATCTGCTCCGCATCCCGAGCATCAGTGCCGATTCGGATTACGATGAGGATGTGCGCCGCGCCGCCAAATTCGTGGCTGGGCAGCTGGACAAAATTGGCCTCAACAATGTAAGCATCGAGGAGACCGAAGGGCACCCGATCGTTCTTGGCGAGTATCTGGAAGCAGGTCCGGACAAGCCAACCATCCTCATTTACGGGCACTATGATGTTCAGCCGCCCGATCCGCTCGATGAGTGGGAGACCCCGCCATTCGAACCGACTGTCCGGGATGGAAAAATCTACGCCCGTGGTGCCAGTGATGACAAAGGCCAGTCCTACACACACATCAAAGCCATTGAATCCTTTCTGAAAACCGGAACAGAGCTGCCCGTAAACGTCAAATTTATCATTGAAGGCGAGGAGGAAATCGGATCGCCGAGCCTGGTTCCTTTCCTGGCAGCCAACAAGGAACGTCTGGCCTGTGACATGGTGCTGGTGTCCGATACCGCCATGTTTGCCAAAGACACTCCGTCGATCACCTACGGTTTGCGCGGACTCATGTATCTGGAAGTTGAGGTGATCGGACCGAACCGCGACCTGCATTCAGGCGTCTACGGCGGTGGTGTCCAGAACCCGGTCAATGCGTTATGTGAAATGATCGCCAAACTCAAAGACGAGAAAGGTGTGATACAGATTCCCGGGTTCTACGACAAAGTACGTCCGCTTACGGATATGGAGCGGGAAGCGTATGGGGAGCTGCCTTTCGACCAGGATGCCTACAACAAGACCCTCAATATTGAAGAGGAATTTGGCGAGGACGGATATTCAACACTGGAGCGTGTAAGCGCCCGACCTTCTCTGGATGTGAACGGCATCTGGGGTGGATATCAGGGCAAGGGGGCCAAAACCGTACTGCCCGCAAAGGCATTTGCCAAGATCAGCGCC
>SLKA01000010.1 GCA_007134845.1 Balneolales bacterium | reverse complement strand
CCGGAACCTGCCGGATCATAGTGCTCGTAGAAGGCCAGCGTCCGGGTTGACGGCGCCCACGACGGACGCAGATGGCGTGATCCTGCGCTTCCGGCATCACTGACCCGAATACGATGTGATGTCGGAATTTGTCCAGGCCGGACGGAATATGCTTCTAATACATAAATGGATTCCAGGCCTGCCCTGTTGCCTTCAACCGGACTGCTTTGATAGGCGATCAATCCGCTGTCGTGTGACCAGGCCGGGAAGAAACTGCCGGCCGGGTTGTCGGTAATCCGGATGGGGTTCATCGCCGAGAAATCTCTTTTGCGAATCACATTGTTGATATCAGGTACGAGATAGAGATCGCCGTCAGCCGAAAAGACCAGGGCCTTGCCATCGGGTGAAAACACCGGATTGGTGACCACGCTGCCGAATGCAACGGGAAAAACGGACATTTGCAAAGTGGCTTGCGACTTGATATATCCGATGTGAAGCTGGGTTTTCCCGGAATGTGTTGCCGTGTATGCAAACCACTGGTACCCGAACGGATCGAGAACCGGGCTCCATGAAAAATCACCCTCAAAATGTCCGGACGGCAGGCCGGCTTTTCCGATAAGATCACTGGTTTCGAAGCGGTTGGAAAATCGCAGCAAATTCCCCGGATTTGACTGGCCGGGAGTCTGTTCACGTCTTACATTGTTGCTGATCTGTTCATCCACACGGGTCGCGACGTGATACAGGTGCATAACGTGCCGGTTATCCTCTTCCCGGGTGTAGGCGATGATGTCCGGGTTGGATGGAGAGGGCACGGGATAACTGATCTGCCCTGTCGGTGCGGCGAAGGTATCTGAGAAGATGGTACCGGGCAGCGCCGGAGCCGTCAGAAGAAGGATCAGTGTCAGAGGCATGGCCGGCATCCCGGCCTTAAGATTTCTGAGTACTGCAACAGTGGTTAAGACAGATGAATAAATCCGGAATCCGTATGGGTGCCTCATGCGTGTAATAATTTTTTTCATCGTTTTCGGTTGGAAAAGCCTGAAGCAAACATGCGAAAAAAAATGGTAAAAATCACTTGTCCTGCTCACTTTCCGAAGTAATCGCGGTACCATGCAACAAATTCGGCAATACCTTGAGAGACATTGACTTTTGGTTTATAACCAATGTAGTCGAACAGGTCGGTGACATCGGCCCATGTGCGCGGCACATCTCCCGGCTGAATATCCATCATATTCTTTTGGGCAGTGATTCCCAGGTTCTTTTCGAGTTCACCGATGAAATCCATCAGGGCAACCGGTTGGTTGTGGCCAATATTGAAAATCTGGTAGGGGGCAAAACTGGTTGACGGATCGGGTGCATCACCGGACCACTCTTTCTCCCCTTTGGGCGGTTTTGGGACAAGACGCACTATACTCTCGACAATGTCGTCGATGTATGTGAAATCGCGCTCCATTTTTCCATGGTTATAAACATCGATCGGCTTGCCGGATGTCATTGCCTCGGCAAACAGGAACAGGGCCATGTCGGGACGTCCCCAGGGTCCATAGACTGTGAAGAAACGCAGTCCGGTGGATGGCACTCCGTACAGGTGGCTGTAGGTGTGGGCCATCAGTTCATTGGACTTCTTTGTGGCGGCATAGAGTGATACTGGATGATCCACGTTGTGGTGCGTCGTAAACGGCATACGCGTATTTGCTCCATAAACCGAACTGGAGGAGGCGTAAACCAGATGGGATACCGGGTTATGCCGACAGGCTTCCAGGATGTTTAGGAAGCCTGTGATATTGCTGTCGATGTAGGTATGCGGGTTCTGCAGACTGTATCGCACACCGGCCTGGGCCGCCAGGTGCACGACTGCGTCAAAGGACTCTTCTGAAAACAGGTTGTTTATTCCGTCCCGGTCTGCCAGATCCAGCAGGGCAAACCGGAACTTTCCGCCGGCAGAATCGTGAATCAGGCCGGAATACGGAACATCATCAACTTGAGGATTGCTTTTTTGCGCAAGAGACTGGTGTTCGCGCACGGCTTCGGTATCGACGCCAAGCTGTGCAAGACGGTCCATTTTGAGCCGGGGGTCGTAGTAGTCGTTGATATTATCCAGTCCGGTGACCATGTGGCCATCGGCAAGAAGGCGTCTTGAGAGATGAAAGCCGATAAAACCGGCGGCGCCGGTAACCAGAATTTTCATACGGATAGTTGTTTTTTAATATGAAAAAAAGCCCGCAAAAGATGGTTTCCCGATCCCATGCGGACTTTTCAGTTCAGTTTTAATACCGGTCAGCCCGGCAGCAAGCAACAAGCATGTTCCATCACAAGGGTGATGATACTCTGCTGTTATTCAGCCCGGTGCTCCCGGACGAAAGAGTCGTCAAAGATATCCAGCGCCCCTGTAAGCACATCGTCGGCCTCATCCAGGTTTCTCAGATTTCCAATTTGCACACTGTACAGACCGCTTGGCAGCTGGAAGATGCTGAAGGTCATGTTGTCTGTATCGTAACCGCGCCGGGCGAGTCCGTCCCGTGTCAATTCAAGTGCCTGATGCGTCCGGCTGGTGCTCCTGGCGGCATAGGTCTGGATGTAGAAGCCGGTTTCGAGATCTTTTTTCAGGTAAGCGAGGCCGGCGGCATGGTGGATTTCATTGATGCGCTCCAGGTCGCTGCCAAGCTGGTCTTCAAGTTCAGCTATTTGCATTTCAAGGGCGGCGATGGCGCGTCGGACCTCTTCGACATCACGACGATCGGCCTTGTCCTGCATATCGCGGTTGATAGCTGTGAGGCGAGTATCCTGTTGTTCCAGATCGCTTATGAGCCGGTCCCAGTCATCTTCGCGTTCGGCTACGGCCTCCTGGATGCTTCTGCGCCATTCCTGCGTGGCCGGCACGGGCGAGTACCAGCGAGCATGCTGGCGGCGCGATGTGCCGAGGTTGAAGACCAATCCACCCATAAAACCGGCAAGCCGATCATTGACACGAACACCATTTACATTGTTGTAACCGTCTATATGAAAGCCGGGGTTGAACTGGTGGTACATGTAGTCCAGCGACAGGTCGACGGCGCTTCCCAGGCGAAACCGTGTACCAAAGCCGAACCCGTAGTGACCGACACGAAGATCGCTGTCACCGACGCCCTCCATGCCGGAGCGGTTGCTTTGTCCCACCCCTGCGTTCAGCGAGATGTAGGGATTGAACCAGTTATTTCCCTTGTCAAGCATGGTGAGATTCAGGATGTAGAGGCTGACCCCGGCTGAAACGGACTGATAGATGTTTTCGTAAGGCCTTAGATCGGGATCATTTTCGATCATGGCATAGGTATAGCGAACATTGATCCCCAGTGAGGGGGTTGCCATGTACTCGATGCCGGCACCGAACGACGGATTGAAAATGTCTGTCCGGACACCGGTGGACCCGGTAAAAGGTGTAATGCCCATATCCGTCCGGGCTATAAAGGTACCCCCGTAAATCTGCAAACTCCATTTTCTGAGATCGGGCTTAGGTGGAACCTGTTCAGCATCCTGCGCCTGAATTGCCGGAGGGGTGATCAGTATGGCAATCAGCAGTGTTGACAGTATTGCTCCTAACAGGTAACTGCCTGATTTCTGAATATTCATAATGATTTTTTTTTGATAAGTAATACTATTCCGATAGTAGAATCTGAAGTTGCAGAAATGGATTACAAATTTTTTTTCAAGGTTCTGACGATAGAACTTATCAGACCGTTTCAAGTGACAACCCGTTTAGAGTCAACCTGATTGTTGTTCATGAATATAATGCCACAATAAAACAATAACAACATCCATGCGAATGTGTTGACTCGCGTCATCTTAGAAAGGCATCAGGGATGTTCCGGCCGCCGGCGCTGTCGGTG
>SLKA01000136.1 GCA_007134845.1 Balneolales bacterium | reverse complement strand
ATCACATCACATCACATCACAGCGCATCATGATTACACCATCCACAACAAGTTCCGTATCATCACACGCCATGCCATCGCAACAGATTTCTTCCAATTTTTCAGGTAATCCCATGGATATTGCAAATCTCACCGATTTCCGGAACAGGGACATGCCGCTGCACGCCTCTATGAAACAGAGCACCGTTGCCGACACCCTGACACTTATCGCTACCCTGACACTTATCGCCGTCCTGCTGCTCCTGGCGCCACCCGCATCCTCCCAGATCGCCGTCATAGCCGATACCGTCTACACCATGGAAGGCGACCCGGTTGTGAACGGCGTGGTCCTGATCCGGGATGGGAAGATTGAGCGTGTGGGCCCGGCTTCGGAAATCGCCATACCCGGGGACTATGAACGCCATGAAGGGGTTGTAGTCACGCCCGGCCTTTTTGACGCCCGGTCGGTGGTCGGCCTTGCGGGGTATTTCAACCAGGACCACGACCAGGACCAGCTTGAGCGCTCGCACGCCGTGCAGCCCGACCTGCGTGCCATTGATGCTTACAATGCCCGTGAAGAACTGGTCGGCTTCCTTCGCCTGAATGGGATCACGGCCGTGCACACCGGACATGCACCCGGAGCTATCGTGAGCGGACAGACCATGATCGTCAAAACCGCAGGCGGAACGGTGGATGAGGCACTGCTGGATTCGACCACGGCCCTGGCCATCACACTGGGACCCGGGGTCCGCGGCCAGTTTGACACACCCGGTACCCGGTCCAAGGGCATTGCCATGCTGCGCCAGGAGCTGATCCGAGCTGCCGATTATGCTGAAAAACGACGTCATGAGGATCCGGACAAACGTCCGGATCGTGATCTCCGCCTTGACGCCCTGTCCGATATGCTGGAAGGCCGTCTGTTTGCCCTTGTAACCGCACATAAATCCCATGATATCATGACCGCCCTGCGGTTGCAACGCGAGTTCGGGTTTCCAATGCTGCTGGACGGCGCTTCCGAGGCATACCTGTTGCTCGATGAGATCAGGGAAGCCGGAGTGACGGTTATCATCCATCCCTCCATGATACGGCTCCGGGGCGAGACGGAAAATGCGGCGTTCGATACGGCTCAAAAACTGTTGGAGGCGGGAATTCCTTTTGTTTTCCAGAGCGGTTACGAAAGCTATGTACCCAGGACCCGTGTGGTGCTGTTTGAAGCTGCCGTTACGGTAGGATACGGTCTGGACAGGACCGCGGCGCTGCACGCACTTACTACCGGCCCGGCAGCACTGTTTGGTATGGATGACCGGCTGGGCTCGCTTGTTCCCGGCAAAGACGCAGACGTGGTTATCTTCAACGGAGACCCTTTTGAGTACACCAGCCGACCCTCCCACGTCTTCATAGACGGCATACTGTATCAGGAATCCGAGTGAGCGGGAAGGATAATCGATTGTTCCGTTTTTCTGCCTCCGTTCATCTCATCCGGAATGTCCCCTAAACTGAATTCCGGCTCGACTCTTACTGGGAATTGACATATAAACCGGCTTCCCTTGCCAATCTCACTCTCAAGGTTGATGCTTCCCCCAAGCCGGTCGACGAGCATCTTGACCGTATACAGTCCGAGTCCTGTCGATTCCTCACCACCTGTCGGCTTGGCGGAAAGCCTGCCAAACATCTGATACAGGTTGGCCTGGTCTTCTTCCGAGATGCCCGGCCCCTCATCCTCCACTGCCAAATGCCAATAGCCGCCTTTTATCGTTTTCAGTCGCACGTGGACACGGGAATGTCTCGGTGAGTATTTTACGGCATTTGAAATGAGATTATCTACAATCCTGCTGAGATATGCAGGGTCGGATTCAGCCTCGATCATAGCAATATCGTCATACAGATGGATATCCTTCTTCCTGGCGATCTCCTGAAAGTTCGAAACGGCATTAGTAACGATTTCATCTACTGCTATCTTTTTCGGCTTGAACTTTTTGGTTTCTTTCTCAAGGGTGTGTACCTCGAGCAAACTGTTAATCAATTGATTTAGTCGGTTTGCCGAATTCATTGCCATCTTCAGATGCTCTTTTTCCGATTCGTCTGTCAGTGATTCATCAATCAACTCCAGAAAACCTACAACAGCAAAGAGCGGATTTCGCAGGTCATGGATAATCATACCCACAAAACGGCTTTTTTCGTCGTTGGCATGCTTCAGCTCCGAATTCAGATGCCTCAGCTGGTTGTTTTTAGCTGTGATAACCTGATTTTTCTGTTTCAATGACCGGTTTACTTTTTGAAGCTTGTTCATGTTGCGGAACAGGATCAGCAAAAGCACAGCGGTAACCAGCACCCCGATTATCAGCAAGATCAGGCCCAGCTGCTGATTGCGGCCAAGCCGCTCCCGATAGGAAAGCTCCTGCCTTAAAAATTCGTTTTCAGCGGCCCTCAATTCCAGTTCAAGTCCGGCCCGCACCTCTTCGAATTCACGATCCCGGCGGATGCTGTCGATTTGATCTTCATATTCCTGCTTTTCGCGCATGGCCGACAGTGCCTCCCGGTATTCACCTTGTTCCTCCTTAAGACGCGACTGAACATCCCAGCTGCGCGCTAAAACATCCAGGTTGTTCATGCGCTCCGCCAGGGTACGCGACTCATCCAGATACGGTTGTACCTCATCATAACGCCCTTTTTCATACAATGTACTGGCAAGACCGACGGCATGGTACATAATGCCCGGCAGAAAACTGATGGACTGGCTCTCTTCATAGGCCTGTGAAAAAAAAGAATACGCCAGGTCGAGCTGATTGGTTTCGAGATATACCTGGGCCAAATTGTAATAGTTCTGAATGAGCCCCGGGCTGATACCCATCTTCTGATTGATCAGCACCGCTTTCATCAGGGTGTCTGCAGCAGCTTCTTTTTTGTTGATGTTGCTCAACGAATTGGCAATGTTATTGTAATTGGCGGCAATCTGAAGCTGATTCCCGATGTCCCGGTTGATTGCCAGCGCCCTTTCGTAGTGCTCCAGTGCCGTCTCGTAATTGCTCTGATCGTGTAAAATCAGACCGATATTATTGTGAGCCACCGCCGTGTTGTTCAACTCCTCCGCTTCTTTAAATTTATCCAGAGCCATATAGTACAGCTGCAATGCTTCCACCGGATTCTGATTTGTTATCGCCCTTGCCCTGGATGCATGCAATGCCCCGAGCGCTGCGGCGTCATCTACCTCCGGTGCTATTTCAAGGGCCTTGTCGAGCAGATCCATACCATCCGGATCCTGATTGTTCTTAAATTTGAAATTGGACAACTGAATATATGCCCCCATTTCCTGTCGCGGGGTTCCATGCTCACGTATGCGCTCCATGGTCTCTCTCAGCAACGCTTCTCCCTCATTGAGCTGATTCCGGTCCATATGAGATGAAACCAGATGCATCGTTGCTTCTATTAATGCATGATGGTCATTAGCTTCGGTTGCTTCCCCTATGACAATTGCAGCCAGGGAATCCACCTTGCTGAAATCATTCGCCTGAAGAGCTGCACGAATATCTTTATTCCTTTCCGCCAGTTCCGACGCGTTTGAACCATCGGCTTTTTTTCCTCCATCCTGCAATTCACAGGATGCAAAAAAAAGTCCAGGTAATACCCACAATAATAGCAGTAGTGATCGGATCATAGCCCCCAGAGACAATCTGTTAAGATTTCTTAATAATAGTGAAATATGCTAACTTTTTAAAATTATAGCCGCCCTGATTCCATAAATAATGACATCATTTTTACATTTTATCTTTAAACATATGTTATTACAGATATTGCAATCTCAGCAAATAACCAAAAAATTGCGGATACAGTATCGGCAAGGTGCTTGCAATTGCAGAAAACGGCAGGGTGCTAAATAGATCGATTTTTCATACGTTATACAGCATTAAACGAAAAATAATGCAACACTACAGATTTGTAAGATGGTTTTTCCTGGCGATGGGGCTTGCTGCGGTCATTGGCCTTACGGGGATGAATGTATATTCACTCTATGCCCTTCATGAAAGCAAGGTCCAGAGCTATGAGGAAAAACAGAAACAGCAGATGCTGGAATACACCAATCAGGTCAGAACCCGCTTCCGCTATCCGGTAAGAGATCTGTGGCAGCTTGATATGGAGCAGGTTGGGGTATCCATGCATTCACCCGAGGCGGTCAGCCGTGAGCTGACGGCCATTGTCGCTGACGCCATCAGCGACGAACTTTTTTCTGAAATATACCTCACCACCCCGGATTGTGCCGCATGCGACCTCATTGGCGCACCGGTATGGAAATATCACCCCCCATCCGGATTCTTCTTCGAGACCACGGAGTACAAACAACTTGTAAGTGACGGCCTGGCCATCACCCGCACCCGGATGAATGCACTGATACATGAATACCGCTGGAGCACTCGTGTCATTTTTGATACACAAAACAGCATGACTGTGGCGCTCATCAATTCAACTGAAAAAGAAATTGTCGGTTACCTGCTGTTTGTGATTGACCGGGACTATCTGATAAATTCCTACATGGGACCCAAACTCGCTGAAACCTTTGGTACCGGTCCGGAAAGCGGCATCACCGTTTGGCTGCACGACTGGACCAAGAACGAGGTTCTCGCAGCAACCAGATCCGATGAACCCTACACTTACCAGCGTGTTGACTTTATTCAGAATTTTCCTGATTTGCTCAATGACTGGAATCTCAAGGCCGCCTTTACTGCAAACCCCGATTTAGCCGCTTCACGGGCGTCGCTGACCCGCAACCTTGCGGTGCTCGCAGGTGCCATGATCCTGTTGCTTGGCGCCTTCGTTTTCATGTTTTTAACTGCCCAGCGGGAACGTTCGCTTGCGCAGAGACAGGCACTTTTTCTGGCAAATGTCACCCATGAACTGAAGACTCCGCTTTCTGTCATTCTTGCCGCCGGTGAAAATATTTCAGACGGCAGGGTAACCGATACGGACAGACTGAAAACGTATGGATCACACATCTACAATGAATCCCTTCGCCTTCACAAAATGATCGACCGGCTGCTGGATGTCGCCAAATCTGCTAACAAGAACGTCATTATTCAAAAAAGGAAAACAAATTTAGCGGCATTCCTTCGCAGCTACCTCCAGATGAAACAGAGTTATTTTGAATCACACCATGTGAATCTTCAATTGGAAATGGAGGACCATCTTCCGGAAATCGTTGTGGATCCGTCCGATCTGCATTCCATTCTGGATAACCTTATCGACAATGCTGTCAAGTACAGTCTCGATGATAAGCTTGTCGGTATACGCATCATCAATGATGACAGCCACATCTCAATGAAAATTTCCGACAATGGCATGGGTATTCCAAAAAAGTTTCACAAGTTCATTTTCAATAAATTCTTCCGTGTGGAAGACGCCCTGACCGCCCGGACCAAAGGGCATGGACTGGGACTTGCCATTGTAAAGGATCTTGTTACCCGAAATGGTGGAGACATTCGCGTTGACAGCACACCGGATGAAGGCGCAACGTTTACCATAGCTTTCCCGATTGATGGTGCCGACGGCAACGGGTCAAAAACAAAAATGAAAACAAATACTAATCAACCGGAATCCGAGCATGCCTGATAACAGACACGTCATACTAATCGTGGAAGATGAGCCAAGTCTTATTTTTACTTTGCGAGACACCCTGGAAAACGAAGGCTTCAAGACGCTGGTCGCAGAGGATGGCAAAAAAGCACTCGAAATTGTCGGGCACACCAAACCGGATCTAATGATTCTGGATGTGATGCTTCCCGGCATGAGCGGTTTTGACGTCTGCAAGAAGATCCGGGAGAAAAACCTGATATTCCCGATCATCATCCTTACCGCCAGAGACCAGGAGATTGACAAGGTAACCGGACTCAATATCGGTGCAGATGATTATATCACCAAGCCGTTCGGAGTGAAGGAGTTGCTCGCAAGAATCCAGGCCAGGCTTCGCCGCAGTGATGACTTTAACAGCAAGAAAAATGATGTTATTTCACTTGGGGATGTTCAGCTGGATCTGAAATCAGCTGTCGTCAGAAGACCCGATGGTGACATCGATTTGACGACACGGGAAGTGGAAGTGATCCGGTTTCTGGCAGGCTCTCCCAACGAGCCCGTGACCCGGAGAGCACTGCTTGAAAATGTCTGGCGCTACGAATACAGCTCAAATACCAGCACAAGAACGGTTGATGTACACATCTCGAAATTGCGTACAAAAATAGAACTGCGCCCCGATGATCCAAAACATCTTGTTACCATGCACGGTGTCGGATACATGCTGAAAATGAGCTGAAATCCTCAGGCATGTAACAGAGCTGCCGGCGCACACGGGATCTTTTTCACCCGCAGCTATACCCAGTAGCTAAACTAAGCAGTTATTTCCAGCTTTATACGGATTCCATCGTTTCAATCTGCGATACGAACTGTATAAACCCTTCAACCTGACTGTTCAGCAGTTTTGAAACCATCTCATCACCGATACCTTCCTCTTCATCAAAAATCTTTTTTACCCGCTGCATGAAGACACGTTCCGGGCAGATGTGGGCATTACGATAGGAACAGATCATTTGCATCTGCTCCACCGCCCTGAGGGCTCCAAACGCTCCGGCCGCTTCTCCAATAAATGCAATGGGTTTCTTATGGAAAGCATCCGGAAATGGAAGATAGTCAATGAACATCTTGAGAACACCCGGAAAAGATCCATTATACTCCGGAATAACCATCACAATGCCGTCAGCATCGATCACTTCATTCCGGAACGCCTCTATTTGTGGCAGGTCTTTTCCATAGTTTCCGCCTATCGCTTCTGCCAATGGAAAATCCTCAAGGCTGACCACCCTGGCGTTAACTCCCTGCTTCTCATAGAGCGGTTTAACATGGTTGGCTATTTTCAGTGCCATCGATCCCGGACGGTCTGTACCGCTAAGTATGCAAATGGTTTTCATCTGTTTAAATCAAATTAGATTTATATAGTCAGAATGAATTCACATGACAGATTTTAATCATCCTCCTGTGTGTCCGGGCTATGCCCGGTCATGGACATTTCATGTGTTGAATTCTGATTGATTTGTACTGTCGAGTTCGTACGTGTCCGGCACCTGGTGGCAGCCGGACTTTTTCATTTCGACTCCCACAACATGAGAACACCATGGATTCATTCATTTCATTCAAAAAAAACTGCATGAATGAAAAGCGCTTTTCCAAATCAAGGTAGTTATTTTTTAATTAAATATGCTAATTTATATTTATTTATTATTGTTTTTTGTGATAAATGCATTACTTTTTAATGCATTATTGATGTAGACCTTAAACGACATCGATAGCGACAATCTGTAAGAAGCACGATTGTATTGAATTGTATTGATGAGTCATCCCTGATTGAAGATGTGCAGCCGAACGCCGTCAATTCGTCACAGATGCTTCTTCCAACCATATGAATCCTTAACAGAAATCACAGATGAAATACAAGATTCCAATAAAGTCACTGAATAATTCCAGGATTGCCTGGTCCCCGCGTAAGGTTCTTGCGTCACTGATGTTGCTGCTTATTCCCGCGATAAGTCATGCCGCATCAGCATCATACGAGAGCATGGAAGCCTTCCAGGCCTCAGCAGAGTATGCCGCTTTTGTGATCGACAATTTATGGATACTGCTTGCCGCCGCCATGGTTTTCATAATGCATCTTGGGTTTGCAACGGTCGAAAGCGGATTCACGCAGGGAAAAAACTCGATAAATGTCATTTATAAAAATGTCTTCATTCTCTGCACCGGTATATTGACCTATGGCGTCATTGGGTTCCAGCTGATGTATCCCGGTGATTTCAACGGTTTTCTTGGTCTCGGCGGGTTAGGCATCGGATTTGATGCTGCCGACCCCGTGGGCATGCTCACTCCGGCCTATGGTGAGCAGATGACCATCTACAGTGATTTTATCTTTCAAGCTATGTTTGCAGCTACAGCTGCCACGATTGTGTCCGGGTGTGTGACCGGCAGGGTCAAACTCTCCGCATTCATGATTTTTGGAGCCCTGCTTGTGGCGTTTTGCTATCCGATTACCGGCAGCTGGGTCTGGGGTGGTGGATGGCTTGACAATATGGGATTCTATGACTTTGCCGGATCCACCCTTGTTCATGGTGTAGGCGGTGCTGCCGGCCTGGCCTGTGTCATAATTCTTGGCCCCCGCATGGGAAAATACATCAAGGGGAAAACCCAAACCATCCCGGGTCACAGCGTCCCGCTTGCGACAGTCGGCGTATTTCTGCTCTGGTTCGGATGGTTTGGGTTCAATGGCGGATCCGTACTGAGTGCCAATCCGGCAGAAGTCTCCTATGTATTTGTGACAACAGCAATAGCCGCCGCCGCAGGGGCCCTCGCTGCCATGTTTACCGCACGCATCGCGCTCAAAAAACTGGACGCCTCCATGGCTCTGAATGGCATTCTGGCCGGACTTGTAGGCATAACCGCCGGAGCTGATGTCATCGCTCCGCTTATGGCGGGTGTGGTCGGAGCCATTGCAGGCATCATTGTGGTCGGAGCCATCCTGATGTTCGACAAGCTGAAAATTGATGACCCTGTTGGCGCCATATCGGTGCATGGCGTGTGCGGAATATGGGGAACCCTGGCCGTTGCGCTGTTTTCACCTGCAGCAACAATAGGCGTTCAGCTTCTCGGCATTCTTGCCATTTTCGGAACCACCTTCCTCTTTTCACTTGGTGTTTTCGGTGCCATAAAGGCAGTTATGGGAGTGCGTGTATCCGAAGATTATGAAAAGCGCGGGCTTGATTTATCCGAGCACGGCGTGGGGGCTTACCCGAATTTTGCCATGATCGATTCCTCCTTTGAATCAGCCAAATCTGAAGCAACCTGATCAACAGCACCCAACATGCTTCACAACGAAACGTCATCTCGCCTGAAAACGGGATGACGTTTTTTTTGACTCCTCACTTCATAAATCGCTTAAATCCGTCTGATTTCCATTGTTGCAACCCGCCATCGGTATTTTTAAATATCACTGCTTCCACCCCCTCGAGGTCGTTAACCAGTTCTATACCTCTATCTGGGCCTGTCAGTGTCAGTGCTGATGCGAATGCATCGGCATGAGCCCCTTTGCCGGCTATCACAGTTGCCTGATATTGTTCCGTTGCGCCCAAACCCGTTTGGGGGTTCAGTATATGGGAGTATCGCTGCCCGTCAATCTCCACAAACTGGTACATATCACCTGATGTTGATACGTTCTTGTTATATAAATTAATGGTAACAAATCTGGTTTCTCCATCCACTTGCTCCCTGGCTAAAGCTACCTCCCAGTAGTCCCTGCCTGGTGGTGGTTCTCCCACTGATATATCCCCGCCGCCATCTACTAATGCAGACCGAATACCGAACTGTTTTATTATCTGCAATGCCTCCCCGACAGCGTACCCTTTCGCTATTCCCCCCAAATCAAGCTGCATTCCGGGCTTAAGCAGTTCTACCGTCTGTTGGTTTTTATCCAGCTTCATCGCCCGGAAACCCACACGATCGAGCAACTCACCGAGCACATCTTCATCCGGCAACACCGGTTCTGGCATCGCCCGGAGTTCCCTCCAGGATTTTGTAAGTGGGCCAACAGTCACATCAAAAAAACCGTCGGTCACTTCAGAAACATAGATGGATTCCTTCAACACTTCAAATAGTGGATCGCTGACTTTTACCTCTTTCCCCGACCTGGATGCCAGTGAGAGCTGATTGAGTTCACTGCGCTCAATGTAGTCACTCATTATGAGATTCAGCTCTTCAATCCTGTCAAATGCAGCATTGGAGGCATCCTGCGCCAATGACCGGTCATCGGCATACACAACAATCGTAAACAGTGAACCCATATGAAACGATTGAAATGTATATCGGTCCTCTTCCTGCCCGGAAAATCCTTTTCTTTGAAAGAACAGTGCTCCGGAAATAATGAGCAAAAGCAACAAGACCGCGGCCAATAAAAATGGGCTGAATTTTTTCACACTCCGTTAGCATTTATTGAACAGCCCGGTAAATGAACCGTTATATGTAAAGTAGTCGTCGGGTATTAACACTATTCAGAGCTCACATCACCCAGCCATATTTCCAGATCGGAAAAATGAATATGTTGATCAACCGGTGAAGTTGAAGCCCCCCCATGATAGATATGCCAAATGATCTCCCGTATATCATACTGGTCATATCCCTTCTCTCGAAAACGCAAATCCGTTTTTTCAAAACGCTGTTCCCCGTTAACCGAGCCCTTTATAATTCCATCAGCTTCGCCGGGTGTGTTTACTTTAACATAAACCTCCATTTCGGCCCATTCACCTCTGTAAAGGACGGCTCCCCGCTCATCCGTATCCCATTGATACAGGGTTCCCCATGTTCCCATATCCATATGGTATACATAAAATTCGACGGTTACGGCATCATCCTGTTCAGGCCGGCTTCTAAGCCCTGTTCTGACTGACCAGCCCCCGGTACCATCCGTCTGTCGCCCTCCCCAGCCATGCCGGTCTCTGTTTCCTATACCCGGAAACTTGATATGGGTACCGGCTTCCGGACTCCAATGCTCAGGCAGATATTGTTTCCAGCGCATGAGAACTTCTTCAGCTCCATCGAATTCGTATTCCATCGCCATTCCGTAATGCTGTCCCTCAGGAACGTCGACTCTCTGAACATCACGGCCGAGCTGTTGATCATTCACAAATGATACATAATCGGAGCGATAGATGGAAAATTGGTCCAGATCCGATTCACTGGACAGCGGAATGTAGACATCAGACGGCCTGCGATATTCCCCGGCAAGATGGGAACAACACTTGCTCATGAAAATCGCTTCAAGCTCGGAAGGAGACAAATGGATATCGGTGTCTGAAAACGTCTGCGTTGACGCATCATTCACAGAAAACGCAAGTATAAACAGCCCGGTAATTAAAATTTTACACATAATCACATTAATATTTTTCGTCGGTTTTTCATCTTCTATTGTTTTATTATACGTAATCTTTTTCATTATTTTTTGTTATGACACATAATTTCAAGTTATTTGTTCAGCTTTCATTACTTACACTTTTCTTGATCCTTACCAACTGAAACCGTTCGATTAAAGCAGGTACCTGTGATGTTAAAATCCTCCGCGTTTTTCTTATTGGCTTTGCTGGTTTTCAATTGTCCGCTGGTGGCACAAACAGAAACCATTCGGGAAATTATTGATAATGACCGGGCTTATCTGGAAGAATTGTACAAATATTTGCACGCTAATCCTGAACTCTCGTCACATGAAAAAAACACGGCAAAACGAATTGCAGATGAACTGAGAGGCCTCGGAATTGATGTAACGGAACGTGTTGGTGGATATGGCGTGGTAGGGGTTTTCGAGAACGGACCCGGTCCCGTGGTCATGGTGCGAAGTGATATGGATGCCCTTCCCATAAGAGAGCAAACCGGAGTCCCATTTGCAAGTACACAAACCGCTGTACTCGACAATGGAGAGGAAACCTATGTGATGCATGCCTGCGGACACGATATGCATATGACAGTCATGGTCGGTACCGCAAGAGCTTTAACGGAACTCAGTGACCGGTGGAACGGGACCGTTGTTTTTATAGCCCAACCGGCAGAAGAGACCGGAACAGGCGCAAAAGACATGATCAATGATGGTTTGTTTGAGCGATTTCCGCGACCCGACTATGCCCTCGCCCTTCATGTGAACTCTTCTTTGGCATCCGGTAAGACCGGCGTGATATCCGGATATGCGTACGCAAGTGTCGATAACATTACGATTCAGGTAAAAGGGCGTGGCGGACATGGTGCCCATCCTGAACTCACAGTGGACCCGATCATTATGGCATCCAAACTCGTTCTTGATCTGCAAACCATTATCAGCAGGGAAACTTCTGCATTGGAATCTGCCGTTTTATCTGTTGGATCAATTCGCGGAGGTCATACAGCCAACATCATACCGGATGAAGTTGAACTCAAAATTACCCTCCGGACATTCAAAGATGAAGTGCGTGATAAAATCGTCAAAAGAA
This sequence comes from Balneolales bacterium, assembly GCA_007134845.1. Taxonomy (GTDB): domain Bacteria; phylum Bacteroidota; class Rhodothermia; order Balneolales; family Natronogracilivirgulaceae; genus SKNL01. The sequence continues at coordinate 2,360 of SLKA01000136.1, read as the reverse complement.
TCAGAGAAATGTCGGATGCTGCCGGGAAAGCTGCAGGCCTTCCGGAAGAAGAGTGGCCGCATATCATCCATGATGATGATCCACTCCCGTCTGTGTATAATGATCCTGATTTGGCCGACCTGATAGTCCGGTCATTCGAAAACGTTTTGGGAAAAGAAAATGTAGCTGAGTTAACGCCGGCCATGTACGGGGAAGACTTTGCCATGTACGGACGAGTTTCACCGGAAATCCCGACTGTCATTTACAGTCTCGGTTCTATAAGCCCTGAGGATTTCGCATTGGCTGATAAAGGGAAGATAGATGCCATTCCGTCAACTCATTCCAGTAGATTTTTACCGGATATGAAACCCACTATGCAGACAGGAATTCTTACCATGAGCAGCGCGGTTTTTGATTTGATGTCATCGCCGGAACTGGAATAAAAACAATGACAAGGCTTTTTCCCGTCCTTTTTTCTCATGGACACTGTTCAGCCGCTTTATAATCCCGTCACACTTTCTCTTTCCACGGCAACAGGGCAGCTGCCTGCTACTTCAGCGATTAAAACAGCCTTGAAATGTTCAGAATAAATCTATCAGTTCTCGTTGATATCAATATAGTCGAATTTTATGACGGGAGACCTTCCTTCCCTGCCGATGCGGGCCATATTTTGCATTTCACGGTCGGATAGTGCACGATCAAAAACAGCCACTCCACCAATCCAGGCTGTTAATGTCGGGTGTCGATTGCTGTGTATAACCCGGCCTATGGTAAAAGGCCCACCTTCTTCGACAGACGGTGGCGCATAAATATCGTGACCGAACCAGTAGGGATTCGCCTTTAATGCCGCCAGATCGAATTTTTCTGTGTCCTGGAATTGGCCGCCTGCATCGCGACGCTGAACCATTTTTATTTTTGTGAATTCGTATGTTCGTAGAACTGTGCGCTCTTCCGGGCTTTCGGAGAGCACCTCTTCGAAAAGCGGTTCATCTTCGGGAGGTTCATAAAACTGGTCACGGGGGAAGTCAGGATCTTCATCCTCTTGGACTCCCTCCATTTGGGCCAGTTTCGCCTGGCGCCAGGCATTTGCCGTTGGATGATAAAAACGATTCTGAGCCGGCTCCTCAATCCACCATTCGGTGGCAACACCATCCAAATACGCCGTGACCGATCCTGTTTCATGATCGAACGTGAAACCGGCAACCGACCAGCCTTCATCAAACTCTTCGTCCGTTGGCTCCAGTGACACCCTCTGCATTCTTTCAGGTGTCACTGCAAGATGCCTGGCATAAGTATCTCCAAAAGATGCGAGACCATTTTCGGAGATATGCGCACTGGACGCACTGGGATTTGCTTGTAATCCTGCAAACATACCGAACTGCCGGCGTCCCCGCACCTGGACTTCAGCTGGGATATCGATGGGTGGAGAATCCGTTCCCTCATGCCACATTCCGGCTATGGCATGCGCCCCCTCCTGATATATCATCCATACGACCATCGAGACCGATCTGCCCGGCCCCTTGATATCCAACGGGCTATCGTGCAGCGCTTTTCGTGGTACCATCAATATGGGAAGATCATTCTGTTCTCCCGGACGGCGAAACCGTACCGACTGACCAAATGGACCTCTCCCCAATAGCGGAAAATCTATCAGTGTGGCTTCGTCCCCATCATTCCAGAACTCACGCGAGATGTTATTCGGTTCTAAAATGTAGCGACTGGTATCGTCGAGAGCTGTATGGGCTTGAAACCTGCCGCTTCCGTGCAGCCCGTCTTCTCGCTGAACAAAATCCCAAAATGCCACCAGACCCGGTGTCTGACACACCATCCCGACACGTTCTTCATAGGTCTCTGGAACCGGTCCCGGTGCAACGCTGCTCCCGACAAGATCACTGCTCACCGGTGAAGAATCTGTACGTGTGCCATTGATGAGCAGAATCCGGACAAGTAAAGTCATTGCCAATAAGATGGCCAATATCAATATATAGGACTGTAAGCGCCGAAATGTATTCCTCATAGCTAAAATTTATCAGGATCAACCCAATGAATTATCAGGATCAAACCGATGAGACAGGTTACCTTCCACACGTACTTTCTTCGAAATATCTGTATCTGAGTATTTTATAATATGAATCGGTCATATAAGCAGGTGCTACGCATTGCAGATAGTCGTTTTTTAGCTATGTTCTGTTAATTGCCCGGTATATTGAAGAACGGGTCGATCGGTCCGTCAACTCCCCTGTCTATAAAGGTATCGCGATACCAGTTGGTGTAGGCTTTCAGATCCTCCAGATAGCCTTCAATATCCAGCATTTCCTCATCGTAAATCAGGAAACTCATATCCGGTTTCCGGAAAGCAAAATGCCGGGCACGGTCCTGCT